>NZ_CP061295.1:1800000-2051571 GCF_018687535.1 Polynucleobacter sp. MWH-S4W17
CAGCACTTCTACCAACACTAGCGATTGATCGCGCATGGGTGCGTGCTATTGCAATGGATATTGCGAGCGATATTCACCCAATCAATAATTTACGGGTGTTGCGTTATCTGATCAAGAAACTCGGCATCAGCAGTGAGGCGAAGGATGAATGGTATGGGCACTGGATCAAGGTTGGACTCGAAAGTGTAGAGATGCAATTAAGTCTTGATCCACGGGTTGGGAGATTTGCCTATGGCGATCAACCTGGCTTGATTGATGTCTGCTTAGTGCCCCAACTCTTTAATGCACTAAGCGCAAGAGTAGATGTAAAGCCTTACCCCACTCTCATGCGAATCTTTCATGAATGCATGACATTGCCCGCCTTTAACGATGCCTCTTGGGAAAAACAAATGGATGCTGAGGGACTAAATCCCGTTGCTCCACCACAAAAATAAAGAGAGCGTCAGCAAAGAACTCACGGTAGTAATTAGTACCACTCTAGAAATCACACTACCGTCAGCCTTGTAGTACTGCGCCAACATAAAGGGGCCCGTACCAGTGGGTAGCGCGCTGAGTATGACGATGGCACTTACCCACAATGCTGGCAACTCCAAGATGGGGCCCGCAATGACCCAAGCAATCAAGGGTTGAAGAATCAACTTTGCCAAACTGATACCCCAAGCCCGAGCAGGAGCGGCAGTACTTTTTTGCATCAGAAATAAACCGATGGAAACGAGAGCGCAAGGTGTTGATGCGGCAGCTAAGAACGCAATTACTTGTGCAATCGGATCATACAAAGTTAAATCACTCGAGGCCCACAATAGACCCGCAACTGGAGCTATTAACAAGGGATTAGTGCAAAGCGATTTAATGACGCTTAAACCAATCTCATGCGGCTTCTTATGCGACAAGATGCCGATCTCAATCAAGACCGTCGCCAGGGCAAACATGACAAACACAATGAAGGTGGAAATAATCGCAGGGGCTAAACCATCTTGGCCAAGGGCAAGTGCGCACAAAGGAATCCCCATATACCCAGTATTTGAATAAGAGGCGCTGAGGCTATCAAAACTGGCTGCCGCTAAATCGCGATGACATACCCAGCTTACCAAGAGCACCAGTAGAAAAACAATTAAACAACTTAGAAAAAAAGCAGTGATGAAACCAGGTTGCCAAAGCGTTTGCCATCCACTATTGGCGGCAAAGTTAAATAGTTGCGCAGGCAATGCCAACCAAACAACAAAACGATTGAGCTCAACTGAAGCATTAATGCCTAACTTACCAGTACGCCCACCAACATACCCAATCAATATGAGTAGGAATACTGGGAGAACTACATTAAATACGTAGAGCAAAATATTTAACGAGTGATAGTTAAGAGATTAGGAAATTTTCTTCAGCGTCTTCATATAACGCTGCGCATTTTTGACATATCGACCAGCGATATCGTGGATGCCAGCAATCTGCTCCGGGGTCAACTCTTTTACCGCCTTAGCGGGAGTCCCCAAAATCATGGAGCCATCCGGAAATTCTTTTCCTTCGGTAACAAGCGCGCCCGCACCTACGAGACAGTTTTTTCCAATCTTTGCGCCATTCAAAATCACCGCGCCAATGCCAATCAAACTACCGTCTCCGATGTAGCAACCATGCAGCATCACTTGATGACCAACAGTGACCTGCTTACCAATGATGAGTGGATAGCCTGGATCGGTGTGCAAAACAGAAGCATCTTGCACATTGCTGCCTGCGCCGATTTGAATGAGGTCGTTATCGCCGCGGATAACGACTTTAGGCCAGATACTCGCATCTTGATGAAGTTCAACCTTGCCGATCACTTCTGCGCTGTCGGCAACCCAAGCACCCTCAGCTAGATGAGGGGCATTTCCGTCTAGTTCAAATATAGCCATTACTTATTATAGGTATCATTCAGGGCATGGATAAACGTTGTAGCCATAAAGCAGTATTACTAGTTTAGTTGGCGCCCTGTTGTATAAGAATTTTTTTGGTTTATCATCGTTTTTACATACATCTAAGGGAGAACCCATGAAAAAAATCCTCATCGCATTGGCCGCTTTAGCCGCATTTTCCGGTCTTACTCAAGCACAAGAAACCATCAAGGTATTAAGCACGCAAGAGCTCGCGAATGTTTGCAAACTTCCTGCAAGCCCAGAATCCCTTAGCTTCTGTATTGGTTTTACTACTTCTGTTTATGAAACTTATTTAGCAACTCGTCACCCACAACGTGCGAAGCCATTTATTTGCGTTAAGCAACCTGCTCCAGCACGTGATGAAGTCATTGGTGATTTTGTGAAGTTTGCCAATAGCACTCCACAAGTTGCAGACAAACCAGCAGCAGGTGTTTTCTTGGGCTTCTTAGCTTCACGCTTCCCTTGCGCCAGAAAATAATCTAAGTAACTTAGACAAACGAATACCCATTTAAAGGATCAGCTGAGATGAAAAAAATTATCGCAATTACCGCAGCAACTTTAGCAATCGCTGGTTGCTCAAACATGAGCAACACCGAGCAACGTACACTCTCAGGCGCAGGCATTGGCGCAGCAGCTGGTGCTGTTGGCACGGCAATCTTCCACGGCAATCCTATCTGGGGCGCAGTTGGTGGTGCAGCAGTGGGTGCAGCATCTGGCTATGTCTATGATGCTTACAAGAAAAATGAAGCCTCTAATTACAATGCTGGCTACAACGCTGGAAAAAAGAATCAGCCAGCTCAGGCACCTAATTAATAAGCCTAGCTAAGCAGAATACCCAGGCCTATTGAGGCCCGAGTTCAGCAATACCAACCCAGCTCGTATTAATTTACCAGCTGGGTTTTTATTTGAATCTGCCCTGCCAATGCTTTATGGATTGGACATTTATCTGCAATCTCAAGTAAGCGCTCTTTTTCTTCAGCACTCAAGTTGCCTTGCAACTGAATCTCGCGGGAGAATGTTTCAACATCATCATTCCGTTCGATATCCACAGTTACGATAGCATTGTCTAATTTCATTTCTTTGCGCCCAGCGTACATCTTTAAAGTCATTGAGGTACAGGCTGCCAAAGCAGCACCAAGATATTCGTGAGGACTTGGGCCGGTATCAGAGCCTCCTTTAGAAACTTCAGCATCAGACAAAAAATGTAAATCACCAGCAGTTAATTTCTGCTGAAGGGGGCCTTGGCCAAACTGCGAAACTACTTTTCTCATAAGAATCCTAAAAAATTATTAATGCAAAAAAATCATCAAGACCGACTTTAACTGGAATGGGATTTGCTTGCTTTTGCTACGATGGGTAATTGCGCCTTCTTCCAAGCACTAAAGCCACCCTCTAAGTGGCATATATTAGGGACACCCATTCTCTGGAGGGTTTGTGTTGCTAGGGCCGAACGCCAAGCTGAGGCGCAATACAACACGATCCTCTTGCCTTCCCCAAAGATTGGTTTGTAATAAGGGCTGTCAGGGTCAACCCAAAACTCCAACATTCCCCTGGGGGCATGCAGCGCATTTGGAATCATGCCCTCTCGCTCTAATTCACGAACATCCCGTATATCCACAAACACCACATTTGTATCTACCAATAAATCTGACGCCATTTCCATGGAGAGCGTCTCAATTTCAGCCATTGCCTCCTGAATGAGCTCTTGATACCCAATCTTTAATTTCACCAAAATCTCCTAAATTAACAATGTCTGAGCCTCACCAAGCACCTGCTACCATTCTGCTATGAACTTTACCCCCACAGAACTTGGTGCGAGCATTATTTTTGCAATTGCTGTTTTGCATACCTTTTGCACAGGCTATTTTGAAACGATTGCTAAAAAATCGCCTCGACATGCTGGTCTTTGGCATCTCCTTGGTGAAGTAGAAATTGTTTTTGGTTTTTGGGCTGCCATACTGGTTATTTTTATTTCCTTATATGACGACTTAGGGACTGCTAAGAACTTTCTGAATAAACGCAATTTCACAGAACCACTCTTTGTCTTTGCCATCATGATTGTGGCTGGCACAAAACCCATTCTGTATTTTTCTACTCAAATTTTGCATGTGCTGGCCAATGGCCTGCAATATCTTTTGCGTATCAGAAGCGCTCCTGCTTTATATTTTTTAACTCTAGGGGCCACACCACTCCTTGGCTCTTTGATCACCGAGCCTGCAGCGATGACTCTGGCTGCTTTTTTATTGCGCGATCTTGTCTATCGTCACCAATGTTCTAAAGCGCTTCTATTTGGCACCCTTGGCGTGCTCTTTGTGAATATCTCCATTGGAGGCACACTCACCAATTTTGCTGCTCCGCCTGTTCTGATGGTGGCCTCTACCTGGGGATGGAGTTCAGCATTTATGTTTAGCAACTTTGGTCTAGAGTCTTGCATTGCGATCTTCATCAATGCTCTGGCAGCAACGCTTTTATTTCATCACCAATTGATTGAACCTAATGCCGATAAAGGGGAAGTAAAAATTCCTTTCGCAGTCATTTTGACGCACCTAGTTTTCTTATTTGGTGTGGTTTACTTTGCGCATGATCCGATTATTTTCACGTGGACTCTGCTCTTCTTTATTGGTTACACCACGGCATATCCAAAACATCAAAGTCCTCTCATCCTGAAAGAAGCACTTTTAGTGGGATTCTTCCTGGGTGGCTTAGTAGTATTGGGTTCATTGCAAGGATGGTGGCTGCAACCCATTCTCGAAATGATGAGCCCTACCGCAGTCTTTTATGGCAGTCTTGGTTTAACTGCTTTCACTGACAATGCGGCACTCACCTATTTAGGATCATTGGTTACGGGAACCTCACCGGAGTTCAAGCTGGCATTAGTGGGTGGAGCGGTTGCCGGTGGTGGCCTCACCGTTATTGCTAATGCCCCCAACCCAGCGGGTATTGCGATCTTGCGTGGCCACTTTCCTGGGCATACGGTTTCAGCGCTGTATTTATTGATTGCGGCCATTCCGCCCACCATCGTGGCAATTCTGGCTTACAGACTCATATAAGAACAACTTGGGTCTTAGGCGGTAAAATCTGAGCTTCGCCCCCAGCTATACACCTGAGAACGGCATATGAAAAAGCTCTACATCAAAACCTTTGGCTGTCAAATGAACGAGTACGACTCGGGAAAAATGGCAGACCTCCTGCATGCGGATGAAGGCATGGTCATGACGGATCGCCCTGAAGATGCCGACGTGGTTCTTCTCAACACCTGCTCTATCCGCGAAAAAGCGGAAGATAAAGTCTTTTCAGATTTAGGACGGCTGCGTGAACTCAAAAAAACGAAGCCTGACTTACTGATTGGTGTTGGTGGCTGCGTTGCCAGCCAAGAAGGTCAACAAATTGTTAGCCGCGCTCCTTACGTAGATGTTGTGTTTGGACCTCAAACACTCCATCGCTTATCCGACCTCATTGCACAGCGTCGCAAAACAGGCATCTCACAAGTGGATATTTCTTTTCCTGAAATCGAAAAGTTTGATCATCTTCCCGCATCTCGCCAAACTCGTGGCTCTGCATACGTCTCCATCATGGAAGGTTGCTCTAAGTATTGCAGCTACTGTGTTGTGCCATATACGCGTGGTGAAGAAGTCTCAAGACCATTTGATGATGTGCTGACAGAAGTCGCTGGCCTAGCAAGTAAAGGCGTTAAAGAAATTGTTCTGCTTGGTCAAAACGTAAACGCCTATCTTGGCAAGATGGGTGATACCGAAGAAATCGCTGACTTTGCTCTATTGATTGAATACATCGCTGAAATTCCTGGGGTTGAACGAATTCGCTTTACCACCAGCCATCCTAAAGAATTTACACAACGCCTCATCGACGTCTACGCCAAAGTACCTAAGCTTGTCAGTCACCTGCATCTGCCCGTACAACATGGGTCGGATTCTATGCTCTCAGCGATGAAACGTGGCTATACGGCACTGGAGTTCAAGAGCATTATTCGCAAGATGCGCGCTGTTCGTCCCGACCTGACACTGTCGAGTGATTTCATTGTGGGTTTCCCAGGAGAAACTGAGGCTGACTTTGAAAAACTATTGAAGATGGTGAAAGATCTGAACTTTGATAACAGCTTTTGTTTTATCTTTAGCCCACGTCCAGGAACTCCAGCAGCGAATCTTCACGATGACACACCATACGAAGTCAAACTCAAGCGTCTCCAAACTTTATTGGCATTGGTTGAGGGACAGGCAAACCAAATTAGCCAAAAAATGCTGGGTAATATTGAAAGAGTATTGATTGAAGGTCTTGCCAAAGATGGCATCAACTTACAAGGTCGCGCTGAAAATAATCGTGTCATTCATTTCACAGCACCCGTTCAAGATATTGAGAGCCTGATTGGTCAATTCGTAGACATTCGTATTACGGAAGTTCTGAACTACACCCTCAGAGGCGATTTGGTAGAAGCACATGTCAGCCAATAAAAAAAGTACTTCTCCCAAGCTAGCGATTGAGTTGCAATACGCTAGCCCGGCGATTGAGTCCGCCGTAAATAAAGTGGCTTCCTCAACCCTAATTAAAAAATGGGTCAAAAGCTCTACGGCACTTGGTGGCTTAATTACCCTACGCTTTGTAAATGCTGCGGAAGGTAAAAAGTTGAACTTGGCTTTTCGTCAAAAAGATTACGCCACCAATGTTTTAACTTTTTCTTACGAGCTTTCAAAAGAAGCTGTAGTAGCAGATATTATTTTTTGCCTACCGGTTCTGCAAAAAGAAGCTAAAGAGCAAAGTAAATTACTAAAAGCCCATTTGGCCCATTTAATTGTGCACGGCTGCCTTCATGCTCAAGGCCATGATCACGAGATAGGCCGGGATGCTAAAAAAATGGAGTCCCTGGAAATCCAGAGTCTCCAAAAATTGGGCTTTGCTAACCCCTATTCTTGATTTGCCATATTTCTACGCTATTCTTGCTATATGCCTGACCCCAATAAATCCCTTTTAGATCGCTTGGCTGATTTTTTAACTCCGCAGCCAACGGAACCCAGTGAGCGCCGTCAAGAACTGATTGATACCCTTCGAGAAGCTCAAGCTGAGGGATTAATTGATGCGGATGCCCTCTCCATGATTGAGGGCGTGTTTCAAGTAGGGCAGTTATGCGCTCGTGACATACTTGTGCCTCGCGCCCAAATTGATTGGATTGATATTGGCCAACCTCTCTCTGAAATCATTAAGAGTGTCATTGAAGCAGCTCACTCACGGTTTCCTGTATTCGAAGGTAGTCGAGATAATGTCATTGGCATTTTGTTAGCAAAAGATTTATTACGTCACGCTACCGAGAAAGATTTTCAGGTGCGGGATTGGTTACGCCCAGCGGTATTTATTCCAGAATCCAAACGTCTTAGCGTCTTATTGCGAGACTTCAAAGACAACCGCAATCATTTAGCTATCGTAGTTGACGAATATAGCGGTGTTGCCGGCATCATTACCATTGAAGATGTACTCGAGCAGATCGTTGGCGATATTGAGGATGAGCATGATGTCGATGAAGAAGCGGACAACCTCATCGCTTTAGATAATGGCGACATCCGCGTTAAAGGTATTACCGAGCTTGAGCAATTTAATGAAAGACTTGGAACTCATTTTGAAGTGGAAGATATTGAGACTGTGGCGGGCTTGGTGATTCAGCATTTAGGCCGCGTCCCTAAAATGGGTGAGCTCATTGAAATAGGTGGCATTGAATTTGAAGTACAGCGCGCCGACCCAAGACAAATTCATATTCTGCTTGCACGACAATCCAATAAAAAATCAGACTGAGATTTACATTGCTTGATCAGCACTCTAATCATTCGGGTATGGGCATCAAAATCTTTTCGGTTTGCATTCTGTTTGCATTGGGAGCGGCCCTGGCTGCCGTTGCTGAGTTGCCTTATGGTGGCTGGATTCAGATCCCCGTTCTCAGCCTTCTGTGGTGGCGTCTTGATCAGAAGTCCGCGTCCTTAAAAAAACAATTTGTCTTAGGCCTCTCATTCGGCATTGCTTATTTTGTTGTGGGCCTATGGTGGCTTTACATCAGCCTGCATGATGTTGGTGGGATGAGTGCGCCACTCGCCTGCATGGGTGTATTTCTGCTCTCTGCTTATGTGGCTCTCTATTTCTCATTGGCAACACTTGCTATTCCACTGTTTAAAGAGAGTCGCTTATTTGGCCTGCTACTGGCAGCGAGTTGGGTTCTTGCGGAATTTCTACGGGGCTATATCTTTACTGGATTTCCTTGGATGGGCTTTGCTGAAACCCAGTTCAATGGACCTTTCGCACCAGTCGCCCCCTTCTTTGGCGGACTAGCGTGTACCTTTTTAGCAATCTGGACTTCCTGGGAAATTTACCAAGCTCGCAAGCATGTCGTTTCCAGCATGCTCCTCATCTTGACGGTTATTGGGATTTCTCAATGCGCTGGTTTATTTACTTTCACCAAGCCAGTTGGAGAGCCGATTAGTGTTCGATTGATACAGGGTAACTTTGAACAAAGCCTGAAATTTAATCCTCAATCTATTGGCAAGCAAATTGATTTCTATGTCGGGGAAATTACTAAAGAGGCAGCTAACCTCATCATCATTCCTGAGACAGCGTTTCCATGGCCACTTCCTAATTTACCCATTGGCCTATTGGATTACTTGCAAAACTTTTCTAATAAAAGTAGTAGCAATATTCTGCTTGGCTTGATCGGCGAAGTGCCTGGAGAAGGCGGTATGCAGTATTCGAATCGCGCTGCTGGACTGTCGCCAAATGCATTGCCATATCAATACGATAAAGCCCACCTCGTTCCCTTTGGAGAATTTATTCCTCTAGGTTTTCAGTGGTTCGTTAAAGCCTTTCATGTACCCATGAGCGACTTTGCAAGAGGAAAGCTGGATCAACCTCTCTTTGCGATTGCGCGCAAGGATCAAGATGATCTTCATGCGGCAATTACGATTTGCTATGAAGACGTCTTTGGTGGTGAACTTGCCTCCCGTATTCAACACAGCGATCAGCCAGTCAACCTACTCATCAATATGACCAATCTAGCCTGGTTTGGTGATTCTCAAGCGTCTACCCAACAACTCAGGCTTTCACAATTGCGCTCCCTGGAAACTGGGCTTCCCGCCTTGCGTGCCACCAATACTGGGATTACTGCGGTTCTTGGTCCTGATGGCAGAGTGCTGAAAGCGCTCCCGGAATTTACCCAAACAACCCTCAGTACCCAGGTTCAGGCCTACTCTGGAAAAACGCCTTATGTCATTTGGGGTAATTTACCGATTTTGGGTATTTCTTGCCTGCTCTTGCTTTGGGGTCTGATTCGTCAGAGACGTTTTTAAGTATTTTTAACTCCAGAGTGCTCTAGCCATGTAAAATCAAAGGCTTAGCCAGGTTAATCATGCTTACTTTTCAGCAAATCATTCTCAAACTTCAAGATTATTGGGACCAACAAGGTTGTGCCCTACTACAACCTATCGACCTCGAGGTTGGTGCTGGTACATCCCATACCGCCACCTTCCTACGCGCCATTGGTCCTGAGCCTTGGAAAGCGGCTTACGTTCAGCCATCCCGCCGACCTAAAGATGGTCGCTATGGCGAGAACCCAAACCGCTTACAACACTACTATCAATATCAAGTAGTCCTCAAGCCGGCACCTGAAAATATTCTCGATCTTTACCTAGGATCTCTTGCCGCTTTAGGCTTAGACCTTAAAGAGAATGATGTTCGTTTTGTAGAGGACGATTGGGAAAACCCAACGCTGGGTGCATGGGGTCTTGGCTGGGAAGTTTGGCTCAATGGCATGGAGGTGACACAGTTCACTTACTTCCAACAAGTAGGCGGCTTAGATTGCAAACCTGTTCTTGGTGAGATTACCTATGGCATCGAACGTTTGGCAATGTATATCCAAAACTGCTCTAACGTCTACGACTTAGTATGGGCCGATGGCATCTCCTATGGCGATGTGTATCACCAAAATGAAGTGGAGCAATCTTGCTACAACTTTGAACACTCTAATACTGATTTACTCTTTGCCAACTTCACAAACTATGAAAGTGAAGCAAAGCGTTTGATGGAAGTTCCACTGGCACTACCTGCTTACGAGATGGTTCTGAAAGCTGCGCACACATTTAATTTACTGGATGCGCGTGGCGCTATCTCGGTTACTGAGCGCGCAGCCTACATAGGTCGCATTCGCAATCTTTCTCGCGCAGTGGCTCAAGCTTACTTTGAGTCTAGAGAAAAACTGGGCTTCCCAATGTGTCAACGTCAAGCTAAAGCTCAGGCTTAAGCGCATCGAGATTTCTGCATTCCACTTATGAGCACATCTAATTTAAAACCTCAATCAGCGACTTTATTGATCGAGGTATTTACCGAAGAACTGCCACCTAAGACTCTGCGTCGCTTAGGTGATGCATTTAGCGAAGGCATCTTTGCAGGACTCAAAACAGCCGGCCTTGCATCAGAATCATCGAGGATGACCGGCTTTGCAACCCCGCGCCGTTTAGCCGTTCAAGTCACTAACGTTCTTGATCAAGCGCCCGACTACCCTGTGCGGGAAAAATTATTACCTACTAGCATTGCATTTGACGCTGAAGGCAAGGCAACCCCACCACTACTCAAAAAATTAGGCGCTCTTGGGTATGGGGATGTTGATCTTGCCACTTTAGAAAAAGCAGGCGAGGGTAAGAATGAAGCCCTGTACCTTAATGTCATTGCTAAAGGTGCTGCGCTTGAGAAAACTGCACAGGCTGCGCTTGAGCAAACATTGAGCAAGCTGCCCATTGCAAAAATGATGCACTACCAAGTGCTGCAAAAGGATGGTCAATTGGCCGACGTGCAATTTGCTCGTCCTGCCCACCGCATCATTGCACTACACGGCGACAGTACTTTAAAAATCAGTGCTTTGGGTATCGATGCGGCCAATCAAACCGAAGGGCATCGTTTCCTGGCTCCTGGTCTCATCACTATTACGAATGCAGACCAATACGAGACCACTTTGCAGTCCAACGCGAAGATTATTCCTAGCTTTAATCAGCGTCGGGCGCAAATTGAAGCGGCCCTATTAAAAGCGGCTGGCGATGATTTGGTATTGATGCCGGATAGCCTTCTAGATGAAGTAACAGCCCTTGTTGAGTGGCCGGCCATCTATGAATGCCATTTTGATCAAGAGTTCTTAGAAGTGCCTCAAGAATGCTTGATTTTGACCATGCAAACCAATCAAAAGTACTTTGCATTAACAGACAAGCAAGGCAAATTACGTAATCGCTTCTTGATTGCTTCTAATATTGAAACAGGTAAGCCTGATGCCATCATTTCAGGCAATGAGCGCGTTGTACGCCCACGCTTGTCCGATGCTCGCTTCTTCTTCCAACAAGATCAAAAGCGCCCTTTGGCTTCTCGTGTGGCAGATCTTGGTAAGGTGGTTTATCACAACCAGTTAGGCAATCAGCTAGATCGCACAAAGCGCGTTCAAGGGTTAGCTGTAGGTATCGCCAAAAAACTGGGTGCCGATGAAAAGCTAGCATCACGCGCTGCAGAAATTGCTAAAACAGACTTACTAACCGATATGGTTGGCGAGTTTCCGGAGTTGCAAGGAATCATGGGGCGCTATTACGCTACTCATGATGGCGAGAATGCTGATGTTGCTAGTGCTTGCAGCGAACACTATATGCCGCGCTTTGCCGGCGATGCTTTGCCACAAACCCAAACTGGCACGATCTTAGCCATTGCCGACAAACTAGAAACATTGGTTGGCATTTGGGGTGTTGGACTTGCCCCTACAGGCGATAAAGACCCGTATGCTCTACGTCGTCATGCCTTAGGTATTTGCCGCTTGCTCTTGGAAAAGAATCTTTCACTCAATTTGCCTGAATTAATTGAATTAGCTCGTGCGCAGTTTCCCCAAGCGGATGTACAAGAAAAAGCAAAGGCTGCCGATATCTATGCCTTCATCATTGATCGCTTACGTGCCTATTTGCGAGACCAATCAGTTGCTGGTAAAGCATTTACTAGCGCCGAGATTGATGCTGTCCTGAGTCAAGACCCAGCGCAAATTAATGATTTAATCGAGCGCTTGACTGCCTTGCGTGAATTTAATGCTCTGGCAGAAGCGGCTCAGCTCGCTGCTGCCAATAAGCGCATTAGCAATATTCTGAAGAAAACCACTACCGCTATTCCTGTAGCGTGTTCAGCCAAATTACTGCAAATTCCTGCAGAGGCAACACTACACAAGGCATTGGAAGCGGTGACTCCTGCACTCAATACCGCTTATGAGAAGCGTCAATTTGTTGAACTCTTAAGAGCGCTGGTCGCCTTGAGCGGACCAATTGATCAATTCTTTGCGGATGTGATGGTCATGGATCCTAATCCTGAGCTACGTGATAACCGCTTAGCCCTCCTGCAACAACTTCACCAGAAAATGAATCTCGTTGCCGATCTCGGCAAATTAGCATGAGCTCCAGCTCTTCTAAATTAGTCATTCTTGATCGCGATGGCGTGATCAATGAAGATCGCGATGATTATGTAAAGTCAGTGGACGAATGGCTTCCCCTTCCAGGAAGCTTAGAGGCGATAGCCTTACTCAATCAAGCGGGCTATCAAATTGCCTTGGCAACCAATCAGTCAGGTCTTTCCAGGGGCTACTTCACAGTTAATGATCTACATGCCATGCATAGCAAAATGGAGGCTTTGCTAAAGCCATTAGGTGGTCATATCGACAGCATCTTCTTTTGCCCCCATCAAGATTCACATCAATGTGATTGCCGTAAACCGGCCCCAGGAATGATGAAAGAAATTGCATTGCGCTACAAGAGGATAGATAGCATCAAACCACTGACAGGCGTTCCTATAGTGGGGGATTCTTTACGGGATCTCCAGGCTGGCGTAGCCTTGGGAGCTTCACCCCACCTAGTGCTCACCGGCAAGGGTGAAAAAACGCTTACAAAAGGTGATCTACCTGAAGGCACGCAAATTCATGCTGATCTACTGGCTTTTGCAAATGCACTTTTAGAAAATAAGGTTTAGACCCATCGTGAAATTGATTCGCTCCATCCTCTTTGCCTTATTTTTAGTTATATTCACGCCCATTTGGTCAGTGCTATGCATGTTGGCCTTTCCATTCCTAAGCCCAGAAAACCGTTACACATTTATTGGGCTCTGGAACAAAATCGTTATCGCCCTATTAAAGCCATTGTGCGGCATTCATTATGAAATCCGCGGCATAGAGAATATGCAGGCCGTACTCAATGAACGCGTCATCATCTTAAGTAAGCACCAGTCCGCTTATGAAACCATTGCGTATATCGCACTACTGCCAAAACAACTTTGCTTTGTCTTTAAGCGCGAACTACTTTGGATCCCATTTTTTGGTTGGGCACTCGCCTTACTAAAGATGATCCACATTAATCGTTCTAATAAGCAGACAGCAGCCCATTCTGTAGCGACTCAAGGTCGTAAACGCTTAAGTGAAGGTAAATGGATCATGCTCTTTCCAGAAGGCACTAGAACTCCTATTGGATCAACGAAGCCTTACCGCAAAGGTGGGGCACGCCTTGCGAATGCTACAGATGCACTAGTGATTCCGATTGCACACAACGCTGGTCGTTGCTGGCCGAAAAATAGCTTTGTCAAGGAACCGGGCACAGTCATCTTTTCAATTGGTCCAGCAATTAGCTCAACCAATAAATCAGCAGAAGAGCTCCAACGGGAAGTAGAAGGCTGGATTGAAGCTGAAATGCGCGTGATTGACCCCAGCGCTTATAAATAATTCACTAGAAGGCAGTAATTCAGTGCTGAGTCAGGACTGAATATTGATTTATGAGGCTAGAACTTTAGCCCACTCGATATAGCGGTCAACGGAAATATCCTGGGCTCTCGCCTTAAGCTCTATCTCCGTCAAACTCAATCTGCCTGAAAAAGCACTCAAATTAGTCCGCAACATTTTTCTTCTTTGGGAGAAGGCGGCGGCAACTACTTTTTCCAATGAATTCCATTGAGCATCAGTCAATGTGAAGTCCCTTCTTGGGATCATCCGCACTACAGCTGAGTTCACTTTGGGCTGAGGATCAAAAGCTTCAGGAGGCACCTCTAGCACTAGCTCCATGTCGTAACGGGCTTGTAGCATGACCGACAAACGACTGAAATCAGAACTTCCGGCCTTTGCAACCATTCTTTCCACCACCTCAGCTTGCAACATAAATACCTGCTCATCAATTGAGGCCGCAGCAGAAACCAAATGGAACAATAAAGGCGAAGAAATATTGTATGGAAGATTACCAACCACTTTACATAAACCTTGCTTGGTCGATCTATTTTGAGCCCATGTCAAAAAGTCAAACTTGAGCGCATCACCCTCAATCACTGTGAGGCTTTTGAGATTTTTCTCATTCCAAAAAGCCACCAAATCACGGTCAATCTCCAAAAGATCTAGGTGATCAAGATTGCTCAGTAAAGGAAGGGTTAGCGCACCCAGGCCAGGACCAATCTCAATGACATGCATGTCCGCACCAGGATTGATAAGCGCAACAATAGAATAAATAATTCCATTGTCCTGCAAAAAGTTTTGGCCAAATCGTTTGCGAGCGCGATGCATGTTTTAGACTTGCTTTCGTTTATTCAGAGCCAACTTATATGCCAAACGCAAAGCCTCAAGCATGCTCTTAGAGTCCGCCACACCTTTACCGGCGATATCCAAAGCGGTTCCGTGATCTACAGAAGTGCGAATAATGGGCAATCCTAAAGTGACATTAACGCCATTACCAAAGGTCACAAACTTAAACGGCGCGAGTCCTTGATCGTGATACATCGCAATAAAAGCATCTACTTGTGCAACAGATTCTGGATCAAACATTGTGTCGCCAGGATAAGGGCCAGAAACATGGATTCCCATCTTCTTGGCTGCTTCAATTGACGGTGAGATGGCATCAATCTCCTCTCGGCCCAAATAACCTGACTCTCCTGCATGTGGATTTAAACCCGCCATTCGAATGATGGGCTTAGCGATTCCGAATTTCTGCTGTAAATCTTGATTGACGATTTGAATCGTTTCCAATATCAAGTCATAACTCACCGCTGGCGCAACTTCCTTTAAAGGAAGATGAGTTGTGACGAGAGCAACACGTAAATCCCTGGGTACCTTGAGCCCCAAAAATCCAATGGGCAATGGTGCGCACAACATCATCACCACATGAGAAACCTTGCAGCGCTGTGCTAGGTATTCCGTATGCCCTGTAAATGGCGTACCAGCCTCATTAATAATGCTTTTTTGAAGAGGCGCAGTCACCATGGCGTCAAAGAGCCCTTGCTGACAACCATCAATCGCCTGATCTAAAAGATTCACCACATACTGAGCGTTTTGCGAATTCAAACTCCCCAAAACAACAGGGGCTCCCAGGGGAAAGGATTGGATTTGTAATCGACTAGATAACTCTGAGCTAAGCCCCTTAGATAATGTCAATAACTGGTCGTTACCCAATAAAGTGATGCGAGCATCTGCATGTTCACGTAGAAACTCCAGCGAAGCAGCTAAAGAAACTTCTGGCCCGACGCCGGCTGGTTCACCTGTAGTTATAACGAGATTAACGAGGTGCGCTGCTTGCTGCATCTTCCACGTTCAGAATTTTTACAGTTGCGTTATCACGCAGCTCACGCATCCACTCTTGATAAGCTTGCTCAAACTTTCTCTCACGGATTGCTGCTTTTGCAAATTGACGCTGCTTTTCAACGGTCAGCTGGCCTTCGCGACGCTCTAATACCTGAATTAAGTGCCAACCAAACTCGGTTTTTACAGGGTTACTAACTTCGCCAATCTGTAAGCGATTCATAGCTTGCTCAAATTCAGGAACCAAATCTCCAGGACTCATCCAACCTAACTCACCGCCATTTGCCGCAGATCCATCTTCAGAATATTTCTTTGCAAGTTCCGCAAAGTCCGCAGTCTTTGCCCGCACCTGATCACGGTAGCCCTGCAAGCGCCTCTCTGCATCTTGATCACTTAAACCAGGACGACTTCTTAACAAGATGTGGCGAGATAAAGTTTGGGTAATGGGAATATTTTGCGGGGTAGGTGAACCGGCATCAGATGCTGTAGCTTGTTGTTGAGGAGTGCTAGCGCCTGCTGCACGGCGATCTAGAACTTTGAGCACATGGTACCCAGCAGGACTTTTAACAACTGTATTAGCAACCTGGCCACCACCAGTATTACGAATAGCCTCATAAAACAATTGCGGCAAACGATCAGGAGTACGGTAGCCCAACTCTTGAAACTTAATCTTTGGATTATCTTTTGCAGCCATTGCACCTAGCTGCAGAAAATCGACATCCCCACGAGCATCCTTTAATAGAGCGTCCGCTTTCTTTTTTGCTTCAGCCTGAGCCCCCGCACCGGCACCGGTATCAACCGGGATAAAGATTTGCGCTACATCAATTTCCTCCGGCTCGCCGTTAGCTGCTGGAGTTGACCGTGGCGCACCGCCTGATGTCATGGCACGAGTACGCTCGGCAATGAAGTTATCTATCTCAGCATCTGATATTTTGAGCTTACCCTCAACTTCGCGCTCTCGATAGCGGGTAACGATGACATCATCGCGCAAGGTCTCCTTATAACGCTCAAACGTAGTCCCAGTAGCGATTACCTTAGCTTTAAATTCTGCATAACTTAGCTTGTTCTTGGCGGCAATGTCACCAATAATTCTGTCCAACTCCTTATTGGTAACCTTAACCCCTTCTTGATCAGCATTTTGCAGTTGGATTTTTTCTAAAATGAGTCGATCTAAAATTACCTTACGCAGTGAACCATCTTCAGGTAATTTCACACCTTGTTTTTTAAGTGCAGCAATTCGGTCATCAATCTCTTTACGGGTTACATAACCCGTGTTGACAACTGCAGCTACGCCATCAATATTACGAATTTTGCTTTCGGCAATAGTATTCGTCTTTGCCGAATCCTGGGCAAAAGCAATATTCACAAATAATCCAATGCCAATTAAAATGGCATGAATACTAATTTGCTTAAAACGTTTCATACAAAGCATTATTGATAGTTCTCGTATGTTGAAGGTGGTATAGGCTTGGAAGTAGGCATATATCCGGGAACATTTAGCTTCATGATATCAACAGGATTGCCTCCAGCGCTACCAAAGCCCTTAAATTCAACCTGAAAGAGCACCTGAGTGGTGGTTATTTGCGAAGTATTTAAGACTTGGGAGTAAGCCCCACGGAAAGTCCAGCAGTCCCTGCTCCACTCCAAGGCCACTAAGGAGTTCAAAGTCTTAGTAGTCAAGGCATCATATCCCCAACGTCCTAAAACAGAAATTTCCCGTGTAATAGGCCATTGCCCAGAAATATTGTATTGATCCGTTGTCGTTTGAGCCAGGGTTGCTGGAGTTGGACCAAAAGCCTGCGTGGGAGGAGACCAAACATTCCGGTATCCGAAATTTAAACTCCTGCCTTGTGTTGGGCGCCAACTACCACCAACCGTAGTTTGTACAAATTTATTTAACTGGGTGTTGTATTGACCAAATAAATCCGCACTAAAGTTTCCAAGCAGGCGAAGTGAAGCAGAACCTAAAGTATCAGAATACGTAGTTGGATTCAGAATCGTTCCATTCAGACCAACCTTTTGTCCAGTGAACTGCTGCTTTTGAGCAAGTGTTACGTTCGCACGTTCCGCTCCAGTATTAGCCTCAATCATGCGACTGGTTAAACCAAGGGTGGTGGCATTACTATCTGCAATACGATCATTACCAACAAAAGTATTTTCACTGAAAATTTGGGAAACACCAAAACCAGCATCAGCCGTATCAAACAGGGGTGTCTGCGATTGATTTTGATAGGGCGTATAAACATAGAAAGCGCGCGGCTCCATTGTCAGCAACATATCACGGCCAAAGAAGCCCTTTAATTCAGCAGCATCCCTTTCAAACGCCAGGCCCGAATCCAGACTAAATGTTGGGATCGTAAAGCCTTGCGGTGGGGGTGCAGCGCCTAGAGGATTGGCGCTAGTAACTGCAGCAGTAGCAGCATAAGTATTAGACTGAAAACTGACCTTTGGAGTGATGTAGTAGCCCGGAGTAATCTGCGGTAGAGCCATTGCACCCTTAATAACAGTTCGATCCGCTTGACTATATAAGTATCCAGCCGGGGCATAAGCTAAATTACTATTTACGTTATACGCAAAACGGGTGTAATCCGTAGAAAAGGTGGTGGCAGGGCCTGTTGGCAACGTCACATACTTACCACTGACATCTGCCACCGCTGGAGTAAGTCGATTGTTGTAGGACGCATTAATATTCGGCAATACATTGTAGGGAGATTGCACTGGGGCAGTTAGGTCAGGCTGCAAGGTCTGGAAGGTGATTGCTTTTGCTGAAACATTCCAATTACTTAAACTTCCCGTTAGCCCTTTCGTGGTCCCAACCTCTTGGCGAAACTGACTTGTAACGGCTCCTGCAATACTTTGCGAGAAATCCGTTGGATATAAATTGTCAGAAACACGGGACATATTTGCATAACCTGACCATGCGCCTGGCATCGGAATGCCGCCAGGACCTACACTCCCACTAAATACTTGTCGTTGTTGCCAGTCATACTTCCAGCGACTGGTGCCGGTTTTTTTGTCGTATGACATATATTCACCCATCGCAGTTCCGGAGTACTGAGTATCTAAGAAGCGATATTGCGCGCCGAGCATTGCACCGCGATGATTCATATAGCGGGGCAATAAAAGCAAGTCACGATTAGGGGCGATATTGACGTAGTAAGGCTGGGTAATATCAAGGCCGTTATTAGAACTGTAGCCAGCGACCGGAGCAAGTAAACCAGTGCGACGTTGTCCTCCAGTAGGCGCAGTGAAATAAGGGACATAGGCAATAGGCACATCAAAGAAACGCATCACACCATGGGTCCCTACCATCTCCTTTTGCTCATTATCGATTTCTAGAGTGCTGGCAGAAAAATACCAATCCATGTTTTGCGGTGTACAGGTGGTGTACGTTGCTTTATCAAAAACAAAGATATCGGTATTTTCAATCGTTAATTTTTTAACCTGGCCATTACCGCCGTTATCCCTCAATTCATATTCGGCTGTCTCCATAGAGCCCTCGCGCGCATCAACCTTGAAAGTTCCTTTGGGCCCTTTAAAAGTTACATTCCCCTTAGAGAGCTCCACATTCCCTAATAAATCGGCAACGTCGGTGTCGGGGTTATAAGTAATTTCATCCGCTTTAACGACCCCACCATTGCGGCGAATTTGGGCTCGTCCTTGTAAATGCATATCACGATCAACAACTCCATTTACTGAATCGCTTGAAGTAAAGGTTAAAGCCTCTCCATCATTAATGGGCTTACCGACCCGCAGCTGATCATCCAACTTTAAAACAGTGACATTGCCGCGATCTGGCAATAAAACGGTATTGGTATTAGCTTGTGCATTTGCAGGCAAAGGAGCAGGTGCTTGAGCACGTCCGCAGAGGGCAAATTGAAGCAATGCCACCCCCATCAATACGCGCAGGGTTACATGCAAAAAAAGAGGGGCGCAAAGGCCGGCGCGACGGCGATAATGACTCATAGATCCAGACCCGCCTTATTATACGAATCGACCATGACTGACTCACGCTTAAACACCCTCCGTAACTGGCTAAAAGCCCTAGAAGCTAGCTGGCAATTAGATCTCGACTCTTTGGTGCCAGCCTCGGCTGACGCCAGCTTTCGACGCTATTTTCGAATTGAGTCCAAAAAGCCCAATTTTGGGACTTTGATCGTAATGGACGCCCCGCCCCAACATGAGCCTTTGGATGCCTTTATAAAGGTCGATTTATTACTCGCTGAGGCTGGTCTAAATGTGCCAAAAATCCTAGAGCAAAATCTTGCTGAAGGCTTCTTGCTCTTAAACGATTTAGGCACTAAAACCTACTTAGCCGAGCTCAACAATGAAACGGCTGATTATCTTTACAAAGATGCAACTCACGCTCTAGTGCTCATGCAATCAGCAAGCAAACCAGGGGTTTTGCCAAACTATGATGAAGCGCTATTACAACGAGAATTAGATTTATTTCCAGAGTGGTATCTAAAAAAGCATCTCAATATCAATCTGAGCGAACAACAAACAGAACAGCTCAAGAAATCTTTTGAGTTCATTATTGAAAATAATTTAGCTCAAGCTAAAGTGTATGTTCATCGTGATTACCATTCTCGCAACTTAATGGTGACTGAAAAACGTAATCCTGGAGTAATTGACTTTCAGGATGCAGTTTACGGACCTATTACTTATGATGCTTCTTCACTGTGGCGTGATGCCTATATTGCATGGCCCGAAGAATGTGTGATTGATTGGGTTATTAAATTTTGGGAGGATGGTCGTAAAGCAGGATTGCCAATGCCAAATGATTTTGGACAGTTCTATCGTGACTTTGAATGGATGGGCTTACAGCGCCACCTTAAAGTTTTGGGCATTTTTGCAAGACTCCTTCATCGTGACGGCAAGGATGGGTACATTAAAGATATTCCACTTGTGTTGGAATACGCTATTGCAACAGCGAACCGTTATATTGAACTAAAACCATTAGCCCGGATTCTGGAATCTACTCGCATAAATCAAGCGTAATTCATAAACCATGAGTCAGCTCAATCCCATACCTTGTTTTTTACTAGCGGCTGGACGCGGCGAGCGTATGCGCCCCCTTACAGATGATTTACCCAAGCCTTTACTCGCTATTCAAAAAAAATCTTTGCTGGAGTGGCATTTGGAAGCGCTGGCAAAGGCAAAGATTCAGGATGTCGTGATTAACCATGCTTGGTTGGGTGAAAAAATTGAGGCAGCCCTAGGTAATGGAGATCAATTTGGTCTTCACATTAAATACTCTCCGGAAGGCAGGGCCCTTGAAACCGCTGGGGGTATTTGCAAGGCGCTCCCCATCATTGCACCCAAAGACTACTTCTTAGTCATTAATGGGGATGTATTTAGCCCGAAGCTACCAATTACCCAGCTTTTGGAAGCAACCTCCAAAATGCGAATGGACGAAAGCAAGCCTTTGGCCCACCTATTAATGGTCCCCAACCCAATCCAGCATCCTGAAGGAGATTTTTACCTCCAAGGTTCGGTGGTTGGAAACACCCAATCACTTGGAGCAGAAAAGCTCACCTTCTCTGGAATTGGGATTTATCACAAAGACCTCTTCCAAGACTTGGAATTCGGTACCCCAGCTAAGCTCGCGCCCCTATTAAGAACTGCCATGGAGCAAAATAAAGTGTCTGGTGAAAAATATCTCGGTCCATGGCACGATGTAGGCACACCACAACGCTTGCAAGAGCTTAATGCAGCATATGAATAAAACTAACATTTATCAGCTTCGTAGAAACCAATTAGCAGAACAAATCTTTGCCAAGACTGGCGGAGGTATTGTTGTCATCTCAACTGCTCCTGAACTTTCTCGCAACCGTGACAGTGAATTTCCTTATCGTCACGACAGCGACTTTTATTATCTGACGGGTTTCGAGGAGCCGGGCGCAACACTCGTCATGAAGGTTGGTAGCTATGGAAAAAACTTCCAACTGCAATCCCACTTATTTTGTAGACCCAAAGATTCTGAGCGAGAAATTTGGGATGGCATTCGCCTTGGGCCTGAAGCAGCACCGGACGCTTTGGGTATTGACTACGCATATAGCAACCAAGAGTTAGATCAAAAACTCGGTGACTTACTGGCTGATCAAGATGCGGTATATATTCGCCTTGCTGAGAGCGCCGAAGCCGATAGACGCCTACGTCACTGGATGAAACAGGTGCGTGGACAAGCACGTTCTGGTGTAAATCCACCATCAGAATTTCATGATGTTGAAACGCTGATTCATGAAATGCGTTTATTTAAAGATGTAGATGAAATTGATATCATGCGCCGAGCTGCAGAGATCTCCGCTCGTGCGCATATCCGCGCTATGCAAGTCTGTAAGCCTGGCCTACGTGAATATCAACTTGAAGCTGAATTACTACATGAGTTCCGCAATAGCGGTTCGCAAAGTGTTGCCTACAACAGCATTGTTGCCGGTGGTGCAAACTCTTGCATTCTTCACTATCGCGCAGGCTCAACTGAATTACGTAGTGGCGAGCTTTGTCTGATTGATGCGGGTTGTGAACTCGATGGTTATGCATCAGACATTACACGTACCTTTCCAGTCAATGGGAAATTTACGGGGCCGCAACGAGCTTTGTATGACATCACATTAGCCGCGCAAGAAGCTGCGATTGCGATGACCAGGCCTGGCAATACATTTATGCAGCCACATGAAGCGGCACTTAAAGTGCTGACCCAAGGTCTGCTGGATGAAAAGCTTCTCAAACTTTCAGAGTTGGGTTCTTTAGAAAACGCCATTGAGACTGGCGCCTACCGTCGTTTCTACATGCACCGCACGTCCCACTGGCTGGGCATGGATGTCCACGATGTAGGCTCTTATCGTGAAACCGCCCAAAACCTATCAAGCGAAGAAAAGCCTTGGCGCATCCTAAAAAGCGGCATGGTGATTACGGTGGAACCAGGCCTCTATATCAGACCTACTGATGATGTTGATCAGGCCTTTTGGAATATTGGTATTCGTATTGAAGATGACGCTGTCATCAATGATTTTGGGTGTGAGTTGATTTCTCGAGGCGTACCTGTCACAGCCGATGAAATCGAAGCACTCATGAAGAATGCTTAAGACCGCCATAATAAAAATGAATTCATCTCATTGCGATATCTTGATTCAAGGCGGCGGGCCAGTTGGGCTTGCTTGTGCTGCCTGGACCCTGCAGAAATTCCCCGAAGCAAAGATTATTTTGCTTGATCGCAACCCCGTAAATGACAACGATCTTGCAAGTGCCGACAGCCGAGGCATTGCCCTATCGCACGGCAGCAAACTCTTGCTCGATACGATTAATGCATGGCCAAAAGAGTTTGCAGAAATTCATCGAGTGCATGTTTCGCAAGCGGGTCGCTTTGGCCGCGCACTGATGACGCGTGAAGAGCTCAAGCAAGATGCGCTAGGGCACATTATTCGTTATCGCGACATTCATATGGCTCTGCGTCACTCCTTACGGGCTATTCAAGCAAAGAGCCCTAACTTCGTTTGGAAGCACATCAATCCGGATGTCGAGGAAAAAAGCATCTACGCTCAATGCATCGTGCATGCTGAGGGTGGTTTATTTAAGACGCAAGACTGGGTTGAATCTGGACGCGACTATGGGCAGTCAGCCCTCGTAGGTTTAGTTGAGGTTGAGAATGCGGAACCTCATCAAGCTTGGGAACGTTTTACTGCTGAAGGTCCGTTAGCCGTTTTACCAAGTCACTACGGACATCATATTTTGAATCTGGTTTGGTGCGGCTCGCCAGAATCGTCGCAGCATCGCTTGCAACTGAGTGACACAGATTTCTTAGTTGAACTACAAAAAGAATTTGGTTCACGGATTGGACGTTTTCTGAAAATTCAAGATCGTCGTTTATATGAACTTGGCCTGAACTATCGCAAAGCGATTACTCATGACAATGAGGTTTGGGTTGGCAATGCCGCTCAAACTTTGCACCCAGTAGCGGGTCAAGGCCTGAATTTAGGATTACGAGATGCCTTCTTACTGTCGGAGAAGTTAGTTGAGGTATTTTCTGGGGCTGCCGAGAATCAATCTCCAGCAGACATCCAAAATGCACTCCAGAGTTACGCTCAAAGTCGCAAAGCTGATAGAACAACAACCATCGGACTGACAGACTTTATGGCTAGAGTATTTACATCCAATTTAGCCCCAGTTGTTGTAGCCCGTGGATTGGCTTTAAGCGCCCTGCAGTGGCTTCCGCCGTTCAAGACAGCCTTAGCTCGCCAGATGATGTTTGGTAGGCGCTAAAGCCCTTAAATCACCCTCAAAATATAAGCATTCTCTGTTTGATCTGTAGCAAGCAATCTGCCTAAAAATTAGGCAGATTTGAGCCTGACTGTGCTAAAGTGTCATGCTTTCCGCCCAAGCCCTTTCAGATGAACATTGGTCCTCACCTCCTCGCAAATAGATTATTTGTAGCCCCTATGGCTGGGGTAACGGACCGCCCATTTAGGCAGCTTTGCAAGAAATTGGGCGCCGGATATGCCGTATCCGAAATGGTGGCCTCAAATGCCCTTCTTTGGAAGAGTGAAAAGACTCAACGCCGCGCCAACCATGTTGGTGAATTCAAGCCGATTGCCGTTCAAATTGCCGGGGCTGACCCCGCGATGATGGCGGCAGCTGCAAAAATAAACGTTGATCATGGCGCTCAGATTATTGACATCAACATGGGTTGCCCGGCCAAAAAAGTTTGCAATGTTGCAGCTGGTTCCGCCCTATTGCGAGATGAGCCTCTGGTGCAGCAAATTCTAGAAGCGGTTGTAAATGCCGTTGGTGTCGGTCCAGATGCGGTACCAGTTACTTTGAAAATTCGTACAGGCTGGGATCGTGAACATAAGAATGCCATTGAGATAGCGCGTCTCGCAGAAAAATCTGGCATCTCCATGCTGACGGTCCATGGCCGCACGAGAGCAGACCTGTATCACGGTGAAGCAGAGTATGAAACGATTACGGCAGTCAAAAATAGTGTGAAGATTCCGGTAGTGGCTAATGGTGATATCACCAGCCCAGAAAAGGCAGAGCAGGTTATAAAGCTCACTGGTGCTGATGCCATCATGATTGGTCGAGCTGCTCAAGGTCGCCCTTGGATCTTCCGTGAAATCAACCACTATCTTGAAACCGGTGGCAAGCTGCCAACCCCGGAGATCAATGAGATTCAGGGCATCATGAATGCCCACCTCTTAGACCACTATGAGTTTTATGGTGAGCATATTGGCCTGCGAACTGCACGTAAACATATTGGTTGGTACTGCAAAGGGCTGCGTGACTCCCACGCATTTCGCCAGCGCATGAATACTGCCGACGACTGTAAAACTCAACTGCAAATGGTCAATGATTATTTTGACGAAATGAAATCCCATTCTGACCGCTTGTTATTTTTGGAAGCGGCATAGTTTTAGCTTAAATTAATTTCTTTATTTTTTTGTTTTTGTATTGATAGATTGTTATGACCAATAAGCACCCAATTACCGAATGTATTGAAACCCAATTGCAGGGTTACCTGAATGACCTCAAAGGAACTGCACCAACTGATATCTATGACATGGTATTGGCCGTTGTTGAAAAACCGATGCTGGAATTAGTGATGCAACATGCCAAGCAGAATCAATCACTGGCAGCGCAATATCTAGGCATTAATCGCAACACCCTGCACAAGAAGTTGGTTGAACATCAACTTCTGAAGTAACCGCAAACTTTACTAATAACAAAGCCATTTTTTAAATTAAGCTCCGAAAACCATGATCCATACAGCCCTACTCTCCGTCTCCGATAAAAATGGCATCGTGCCTTTTGCTAAAGCCCTCCATGAGCAAGGCATTAAGCTTATTTCTACAGGCGGCACAGCAAAACTCTTGACCGAAAACAATCTGCCTGTTGTTGAAGTTTCTTCTTTAACGAAATTTCCGGAGATGCTGGATGGTCGTGTAAAAACCCTTCACCCGATGGTCCATGGTGGCCTATTAGCTCGCAGAGATTTCCCGGAACATATGGCAGCCCTGAAAGAGCATGGCATCGACACCATTGATATGCTCGTCATCAATCTTTACCCCTTCAATGAGACTGTTGCTAAGGAAAGCTGCTCATTCGAAGATGCCGTTGAAAACATTGATATCGGTGGCCCAGCAATGCTTCGTGCAGCAGCCAAAAATCACCAAGATGTCACTGTGCTGATCTCACCAGAAGATTACGCTCCTGTCTTAGCAGAAATGAAGGCTAACAAGAATGTTGTTTCTTACAAAACCAATTTGGCTTTAGCGAAAAAAGTATTTGCACATACCGCGCAATACGATGGTGCGATTGCCAACTATCTCTCAGCATTAGGTGATGATCTTGATCACAAAGCCCGTTCTGCCTACCCAGAAACTTTGCACTTTGCCTTTGAAAAAGTACAAGAGATGCGTTACGGTGAGAATCCACACCAGTCTGCAGCATTCTACAAAGATATTTACCCAGTCGATGGCGCGCTAGCCAATTACAAGCAGTTGCAAGGGAAAGAACTTTCTTACAATAATATTGCCGATGCAGATTCTGCCTGGGAATGCGTCAAGAGCTTTACTGGCAATGCAGGTGGTGCCGCAGCTTGCGTCATCATCAAGCACGCCAACCCTTGTGGCGTAGCGGTTGGCGCTTCAGCGCTTGAAGCCTATCAAAAAGCCTTCAAGACTGATCCAAGCTCTGCTTTTGGCGGCATCATCGCCTTTAACGTCCCCTGCAATGGCGCTGCAGCTGAAGCCATCTCCAAGCAATTCGTGGAGGTATTGATTGCTCCTAGCTTTAGTGATGAAGCTAAAGCGATCTTTGCTGCGAAACAAAATGTACGCCTTCTAGAAATTCCATTGGGAACTACATTTAATACTTTTGATTTCAAACGTGTTGGTGGTGGTTTGCTCGTTCAATCCCCTGATGCCAAGAACGTTCTCGAAAGTGAAATGCGCGTTGTCAGTAAGCGTCTGCCAACCCCAAGCGAAATGCACGACATGATGTTTGCATGGCGCGTAGCCAAGTTTGTGAAATCCAATGCCATTGTGTATTGCGCTAATGGGATGACTCTTGGTATCGGCGCCGGTCAAATGAGCCGCGTAGACTCTGCGCGCATGGCTAGCATCAAGGCTGAGAATGCTGGCTTAAGTCTTAAAGGTTCTGCAGTAGCAAGCGATGCCTTCTTCCCATTCCGTGACGGCTTAGATGTGGTTGTTAATGGTGGTGCCAGCTGCGCAATTCAGCCTGGTGGCAGCATGCGTGATGATGAAATCATTGCGGCAGCAAATGAGCATGGCATTGCCATGATCTTTACTGGCACCCGTCACTTCCGTCACTAAGAAAACAAGAAGTTATAAAAAACTCATGCGCTGGATTGGAATCGACCCAGGTTTGCGGACTACCGGCTTTGGAGTCATCGATGTCGATGGCCAAAAGCTGACTTACGTAGCCTCTGGGACGATTGAGAGTGGCGACCCAGCCAATGGTTTACCTGAGCGCTTAGGCGCCCTCTATGCCGGTGTCAAAGAAGTTTTAGAGACCTATCACCCAGAATCTGCCGCGATCGAAGAGGTTTTCTTAAACGTTAATCCCCGCTCTACGCTGATGTTGGGCCAAGCTCGGGGTGCAATCATTGCCGCCCTTGTTTCTGAAAAACTCCCTGTAGCTGAGTACAGCGCCTTAAGAGTCAAGCAGTCCATTGTTGGCAGTGGTAGAGCAGCCAAGCCTCAGGTCCAAGAAATGGTAAAGCGCCTCCTGAAACTCAATCGCGCCCCTGGTACTGACGCCTCTGATGCACTAGGTGTTGCCATTTGTGCTGCTCATCATGCACAAATACCAAAAGCAATTAGTGCTGCCTTGGCTCCCAAGAAACGTAGCAAGTAAAAATACACATCACAGGTTAAGATCTCTACATGATTGGTCGCATTCAAGGTACTCTCGTTTCGGTTCACCCTCCTCGCCTCTTGGTCGACTGCCAAGGGATTGGTTATGAGGTTGATGTGCCTATGAGCACGTTGTATCAATTGCCTCAAGCTGGTCAAAAAATCACTCTTCTAACGCACTTCCAAGTTCGCGAAGATGCGCAGCAACTTTTTGGTTTTGCAACTGAGACTGAGCGTGAAGCATTTAGACAGCTGATCAAAATTAGTGGTGTTGGCTCCCGTACGGCACTAGCCGTTCTCTCAGGCATGAGTGTTAATGAACTGGCGCAAGCTATTGCGCTTCAGGAGGCTGGACGTCTCACACAAGTGCCTGGCATCGGCAAGAAAACCGCTGAACGTCTCTGCCTAGAACTCAAAGGTAAACTAGCTCCAGACTTAGGCATTACTGGCGACAAACCTCAGGCGATTGAAACTAGCAGCGAAGTATTGCAAGCGCTCTTGGCGCTAGGTTATTCAGAAAAAGAAGCACTGTTAGCACTTAAGCAAATTCCACCCGATACCAGTATTTCAGATGGCATCCGTATGGGATTGAAGTATCTATCTAAAGCCTAATAGCCAAACGGTACTAAACTCTCAGCATGGCAATACATACAGACGACCTCAGCTCCATTCCTGAAGATTTACCAGAAGGTAATGCCCGCATTGTGAGCGGTGCAGCGGGCAATACTGAAGCCGTCTTTGAAAGAGCGCTACGCCCTAAACAACTCGATGAGTATGTTGGCCAAACTAAGGCCAGAGCGCAATTAGAGATTTTTATTAGTGCTACGAGAGCGCGCAAGGAAGCCCTGGATCACGTTCTGTTATTTGGGCCTCCTGGACTAGGTAAAACGACTCTTGCTCACATTATTGCGAGAGAGCTAGGCGTGAACTTACGTCAAACGAGTGGCCCTGTTCTAGACAGGCCGGGCGATCTTGCTGCCTTACTTACCAATTTAGAAGAAAACGATGTTCTCTTTATTGATGAGATTCATCGTCTGTCTCCAGTTGTGGAAGAAATTCTGTATCCCGCACTAGAGGATTACAGCCTAGACATCATGATTGGCGAAGGTCCTGCAGCCCGTAGCGTGAAAATTGATCTCAAACCATTTACCTTGATCGGTGCAACTACTCGCGCCGGCATGCTAACTAACCCACTGCGCGATCGCTTTGGTATTGTGGCTAGGCTCGAGTTCTACACCACCGAAGAACTCACTAAAATTATTAATCGCTCAGCTAGCTTGCTTAAGGCTGATATTGATCCAGAAGGCTCAATAGAAATTGCTAAACGTGCCCGTGGCACTCCTCGTATTGCCAACCGCCTATTACGCCGCGTTCGTGACTATGCAGAAGTAAAAGGCACTGGCACGATCACTAAAGCTATGGCAGATGCTGCACTGAAGATGCTGGATGTGGATCCAAGCGGCTTTGATGTGATGGACAGAAAACTCTTAGAGGCAATCTTGCACAAGTTTGATGGGGGCCCTGTAGGTATCGATAACTTGGCAGCTGCTATTGGCGAAGAGCGCGATACGATTGAAGATGTTCTTGAGCCCTATCTCATTCAACAAGGCTATCTACAAAGAACCTCGCGCGGCCGAGTAGCAACTCGCCAAGCCTATGAACACTTTGGGTTAACACCACCCAGCGGAAGTGCTAACCAGGATTTGTAATTCAGCAAGTCTGTTTTTTAAGCGTTAGAACTTTAATCTAAGCTCTGCACCGCCACCGTATTCATGACCATACGTATTGTATGAGGCGACTGCACCAATACGAGCAGATACGTCTTTCGTAATTCCACCTTGAATACCCAAACCAACCATATTGGATACGGGACCCATATTGGCGCCAACCTGTGCAAATGATTGAGTACTTCCACTGAAAGAAGTGGTTGCTGTAACTGTATGGGCTGAAGCACTATTGGCATACCAGTCATAACCGAACTTATAGAAACCAATTAATGACAATGGATCATTGGTTCCTTTAAGCATTGGATAAATAAAATCTGCACCCGCAAATGTCACAGCAGTGTAAGCAGTTGCCGAGTTAATACCGTAATTAAATGTATTACCGCCCTGCTCACTAGCCCCACCCATCCAGAGTTGAGAATATGAAGCGCCCACGAATGGTGAAACGGTGAAATTTTCCGCTTGATACGCTTTAGCTAGCTTGGCAGCCGCATATACGCCATTGGACTTAAATGAGCTAGTTGCATTTCCACCAACCAAATCTCCCACATTGGGGGCGCTTCTATTGGCATTGGTGTTGCCATACATATAACCCAGCGCGCCAGAAAGTTTGACCTGCTCAGCAAAGTTACGCGCTCCATACAAACCAGTATAGAAGTTGGTGGTGTTGAAGTTTTGGGTTACTTGCTGACTCTCAGTCATCGAGGTGGTGCCAGTCCCAGCAAATACACCAAAACCCCCGTCTTTAGATCGCCTAATGTCCCCACCAATAATGATGTCGTAGAGGCTATAACCGAAGCCAGCCAGATTGTTGTAATTATTGACAGTACCTCGCACTGCTGCAGCATCTGCCCATAAATAACGACCTTCATCATCTTGATAAACCTTGGTAGAAGGTGAGGCACTCATTGGTGCATGAATACGATCCATGACTGTATTGGTAATGTGCGCCATCTGCTCAAGGCCAATGGTCATGTTAGAGGAGTAGCCTTCAGCGTGAACATTTTGTAATTGATTGACCTGGGCTGGCGCCAATCCGCTAACCGCCGCACCAATGGTCACTCCATTTGATTGAATACTGGTATTGGCTGATTGACCAGCAAATACATAGGCTAAGTTTGTACCAGCTGCACTTCCAGCAACCACCGGAGTGGCAGCGACTGTTTTGGTTGTTTGTAAATTCCAAGTATTCCCAGATGAATTATTCAAAATCCATGAAGTAGTAACTAGACCACCAACAAAACTACCAGTTGTACTCAATAAATTACCACTTGTTAAACCATTTAGCACGGAACTGTAGTTTGAAACACCCGTAGGCAATGTGGAGCGAGTTATATCAATACCAAAATTAGTTTGTGTACCTGTAGTTAAAGAAGAAGCAATCAATCCTCCATAACTAGTTGTGCTGTTAATAATAATGTTGTAATTACTAGGTAAATTTCCAGAATAGGTCAAAGCGCTTTGAAGGTTGTTCAGCGTACTAATTGTTCCCGTTGTGCTGTTGATAATCCCATATCCACTGTTACTGGTATTACCGCTTGTTAGATTGCCCAAGTTAGTAATTGTGCCGATGCTGCCCCCATTATTTTCAATAGCGGCATAGCAGGTTCCTCCACTACAAACGCTGTGATCAATAGTTCCCGTATTGATAATGGTGCCAATTGAGTTAGCCGCCCCAAGAACGATTGCGCTAGCGAAAGTAGAGGAGCCCGTGCCATTAATACCACCCTGAATAGTTCCTGAATTTATTAAGGTATCGATTCTGGAGCTAAAGGCTGGTTGGAAGTAAATTGCATTGTTCTGCGCAGAAATAGTGCCCGAATTATTCAACGTACCAATATGGCCGTTTTGTTGTATGGCGTAAGCTCCGTTACCCCCTATGCCGACTGTAGCTGAAATGGTGCCAGAGTTATTTAGTGTGCCAATTTGATTGTTATTAGCTATGGCGCCATAGCTATTGCCGCTTGCACCAGAATTGATGGTGCCGGTATTGGTTAATGTTCCTATATTTCCACTGTTAATCAACCCACTTCGAGAACTACTAGTAATGGCTCCTTGGTTCTGAAGTGTGTTAATCACACCGTTATTTACCAAACCATTCCAGTAAATTCCGTTGCTAATCGTCCCCAAGTTAAGAAATGTATTGGTTACATTACCTGGGGTTCCAATATTGACTGCATCAGTAGCAAAGAACGAACTCACAGTGACACCTGAGGCGATCGTTACACCAGAGACCGTATTATTAATACTCAAGTCTTCGCAACTACTAGTGATGTTGATTGGGTCTCCAGTATTGCTGCACGCGCCAAATACCTGATTAAAAGCCAGCAATGCTGCAACCAACGAAAAAGCCTTTAGGCATTTATTTTTCATTATTCATTCTTATAAACATTAACTGTGCCACCACAAGCAGCAAAACACTGTCTATAGGATTCGTCGCAGTTCCAGTAATTTGGATTTACTGAACAGTACTGCGGATTGGGATTGCATTTCTTCACATCATCGTGGCTTTGCGCACGATTAACGCAGGCTTGATAGCTATAACTATTCTGCTGATGACAAGCATTCACATTGTTCTGCGCTTGAGCCTGTGCGCCGTTGTAACAAACATTCTTAGTGCTCATGCAATGAACAGCGCATGTTTTGCCGCCTTCAGTGGGCGGGGCAATATATTCATATCGGTATGTGGTGCAAGAGCTGATACAAAGAATTGCAAAACAAGACAGGATAAGTGACTTAAAATTCATATAGAAAATCATTATTGGAATTATTAATATTTTATATGTTCAGAGCTCTTATCACCCTATTAATATGCCTTTCTATGCCGGTCAGCGCTATAGAGAAGCCAGAGGGTGTTGTTTATTGCCATGGCAAGACCGTTATTGAATATCGCCTAGTCAATCCTGAGGTGAATGGAACCGCCTCGGATGTTGATTTAACTGTGAATGGCAAGACTATCCGGGTAATGACAGCCTATTCTTGGTTTGGCTCAAACCAAGCCACTCCAAAAGCATTTAAGTTCGCTATTCTGGGAGAAAAGCAGTTCAACCCGCTACTGGTATTTGATAGCTATCTTGAGGATGCCAAGAAACGCAAATACACTCAGTGCAATTAAGCTAGCGTCACTTTCGCAAACTTACGCTTACCTACCTGCACCACATACGTTCCAGCTTCAACCTTTAATTGCTTATCAGCAACGGTTACACCATCAATCTTTACGCCATTTTGCTCTATATTGCGCATCGCTTCAGATGTCGAAGGGGCAAGACCTGCGGCCTTCAAAAGATTAGCGATTGCCATAGGCGCACCAGAGAGACTTACTTCTGGAATATCGTCAGGCACACCACCTTTAGCACGGTGATTAAAGTCCTCTAAGGCTTTTTCTGCTGCGGCTTGCGAGTGGAAGCGTGCCACGATTTCTTGTGCGAGAAGTACTTTGCAATCCTTTGGATTGCGACCTGCAGAAACTTCTTGCTTCATCAGATCTATTTCTGCCATTGGTCGGAATGACAGCAATGTGAAGTAGTCCCACATTAAATCATCGGAAATACTGAGGAGCTTGCCAAACATATCGCCAGCAGGCTCACTAATGCCAATATAGTTACCCTTGGACTTACTCATCTTCTCTACGCCATCAAGACCAACTAGTAATGGCATCGTCAAAATACATTGAGGCTCTTGACCATACTCACGTTGGAGTTCACGGCCAACTAGAAGATTGAACTTCTGATCTGTACCACCCAACTCTAAATCACTCTTCAGCGCAACAGAGTCATAGCCCTGCATGAGTGGATATAAAAACTCATGAATTGAAATGGGTACACCATTGCGATAACGCTTAGTAAAGTCATCACGTTCCAACATACGAGCAACAGTATGTTTAGCGGCCAACTGAATCATCCCGCGCGCGCCCAAAGGATCACACCACTCACTGTTGTAACGAACTTCCGTCTTAGAAGGATCGAGCACCATACTTGCTTGACGATAGTAAGTCTCAGCATTGGCAGCGATTTCTTCTGCAGTCAACGGTGGGCGAGTTGCATTACGACCCGATGGATCACCGATCATGCTCGTAAAGTCACCGATCAAGAAAATAACGGTGTGACCTAAATCCTGCAACTGGCGCAGCTTATTTAAAACAACGGTATGACCCAGATGAATATCAGGTGCCGTAGGATCTAAACCTAATTTAATCCTGAGTGGCGTCTTAGTAGCTTGGCTACGAGCAAGTTTCTGAACCCAGTCCGCCTCAACCAATAGCTCATCGCAGCCACGTTTGGTGACTTCGAGCGCCGCAAAGACTTCGGGGGTCAAAGGATATTTTTGTTCTGGTTTAGCCGTCATGCTGATTCGGATTGCTGATTCAGTTAAATTAGTAGTTAAATTGCTAAATCATAATTGTCGCATTCCTGAGAGCTCCATGAACAAACCCCATTCCCTCTATATCGGCCTAATGTCTGGCACCAGCCTGGATGGGATAGATGCTGTTCTAGCGAAGATAGGGGCTAATGGGGAAGCTAGTGCGCTAGACGCCATTAGCGCCCCTTTCTCAGCGGAGCTCCGTAAGACCCTATCTGAGCTTCAAAGCCCCGGCCCAAATGAGCTCCACCGAGAAAAACAAGCAGGAAATGCCCTAGCCATGGCCTATGCAGAAGCAGTTAGCCAGTTGCTCAAAAAAACAAATCTACAGCCTTCTGATATCGCTGCCATCGGCGCTCACGGTCAGACCATTCGCCACCAACCTCATCTAGGTGATTGGGCATACACACATCAAACCCTGAATCCCGCTCTCTTGGCAGAAAAAACGGGTATTGATGTCATTGCTGACTTTAGGAGTCGGGATGTAGCTGCTGGAGGTCATGGAGCACCTTTGGTTCCAGCGTTTCATGCGCAACAGTTTGTAGAAGATCAAAATTTAGCTATTCTCAATATTGGCGGCATCGCAAATCTCACATTACTTCCTAAGAATGGTGAAGTCACTGGCTTTGATTGCGGGCCAGGAAATATATTGATGGATGTCTGGATTCAAGAGCATCAAGGCAACGCATTTGATGAGAATGGCAACTGGGCGTTACAAGGAAAAGTTCATGAAGCACTACTTACAAAAATGTTGTCTGATTCTTTCTTTACAAAAGTTCCGCCCAAGAGTACTGGTAGAGACGACTTTCATCTTGCTTGGTTACAAGAAAAATTGAATGGTGAAAATCATCTTTGTGAAGATGTACAGGCCACTTTATTGCACCTCACTGCTCACTCAGCCCTCGAAGCTTTAGCCCGTCATGCCCCGCAAACCCAGAAGCTGATTATCTGTGGAGGTGGTGCCAGAAACAGTGCCTTGATGAATTTATTCAAAGTGAAGTCGCAGCATTTCTTCAAAAAGCCATTAGAAATTACTACAAGTGAGTCGGCAGGAATTGATCCACAGCTAGTAGAGGGCCTTGCCTTTGCATGGCTTGCATGGGCCCACAAAGAAAAACGGCCAGCAAATTTGCCAGCCGTTACGGGAGCGAAGGGTCCTAGAATTCTAGGCGCTTGCTATCCTGCTTAATTAAATATTAATTAAGCTCGTTTTTATTTAAGCAGAGAAAGAAGATCCGCAGCCACAAGTAGTTTGGGCATTTGGGTTCTTAATCACAAACTGTGAGCCGTTGATGTCTTCTTTGTAATCAATCTCAGCGCCAACTAAATATTGGAAACTCATTGAGTCCACCAACAAAGTAACGCCATTCTTTTCAAAGAGTGTGTCATCTTCATTTACAGCATCATCAAATGTGAAGCCATACTGAAATCCTGAGCAACCGCCACCTTGTACGAATACGCGCAATTTCAACTCTGGATTACCTTCTTCAGCAATCAAGTCCGCCACTTTCGCAGCAGCGCTATCCGTGAACACCAATGGGGTTGGCGGCTCGGCTAAATCTTGTGCAGTTTGTGTAGCTAATTCGGTCATGATTTACTCCCAATTCAAAAGGCAATGTCTTATTTTAGGCTTTTAATGCCCAGTTTGCTGAAGGGTCATTATGGGGAAACGGCGATCTGGGTAAGACCCATGGTCTCTGGCAACCCAAACATCAAGTTCATACACTGCACGCCCTGCCCTGAAGCACCTTTCACCAAATTGTCTTCAACCACCAAAATAACTAAAGTGTCACCGCCGCCCGGACGATGGATCGCAATCCGAATACCGTTGCTACCCCGCACAGAACGCGTCTCTGGATGACTGCCTGCTGGCATGACATCGACAAATGGCTCATCCTTATAGAAGTTCTCATATAGCTTTTGGTAATCAACCTCTTTACCTGCGTCAGTCAAACGCACATACAAGGTCGAATGAATACCTCTAATCATGGGCGTTAAATGCGGCACAAAGGTCAAACCGATCTGATCATGGCCAGCAATGGCTTTTAAACCCTGCTCGATTTCCGGTAAATGGCGATGCCCCTTCACGCTATAAGCCTTGAAGTTATCACTTGCTTCAGACAATAGTGTGCCGATCTCTGCTTTCCGGCCAGCGCCAGAAGTACCCGACTTTGAATCAGAAATAATATGCGAGCCATCAATCAGGTGCTTGCCGCCAGTCGATTTAGGTGACAGCAAAGGCGCTAGACCTAGCTGCACCGATGTTGGATAGCAACCTGCCAAACCAACTACGCGAGCTTTCTTAATGGCCTCACGATTAATTTCCGCCAAACCATAAACCGCTTCAGCCAAAATTTCTGGGCAGGTGTGCTCCATGCCATACCACTTTGCAAATTCTTTGACATCCTTCAAACGAAAGTCTGCAGCAAGGTCCAAAATCTTCACATTGTTAGCGAGTAATTCTTTTGCTTGTGCCATCGCAACACCATGTGGAGTTGCAAAGAACACCACATCACATTCATTCAGCTTGGCTTCATCAGGTGTTGTAAATTTCAGAGCAACACGGCCACGCAAAGATGGAAACATCTCAGCCACTGGCATGCCAGCTTCTGTGCGAGAAGTAATTGCAGTGAGCTCTACCTCAGGATGCTGCGCCAATAAACGCAACAATTCCACTCCGGTATATCCAGTGCCGCCTACGATGCCAACTTTAATCATGCCATTCTCCAAAATACCGATCATGAGAAGTTTCTTTTAAAACTTCTGAATACCTCAATTGTAGAAACAAAAAGGGCCGCTTGCGCGACCCTTTCGATAAAACTTGAGCGACTGAAAGAATTAGCGCTTGCTGAACTGCTTACGACGACGCGCGCCATGCAGACCAACTTTTTTACGCTCAACTTCACGAGCATCGCGAGTCACCAAGCCTGCTTTAGACAGGGCTGGCTTCAAGGCGTTGTCGTAGTCGATCAATGCACGAGTAACACCGTGACGAACTGCACCAGCTTGGCCAGTTTCACCGCCACCAGAAACGTTTACTTTGATATCAAAGGTCGTTAAGTGGGCTGTGAGAGCCAAAGGCTGACGAGCGATCATGCGTGATGTTTCACGAGCAAAATAGGCATCGATAGGCTTACCATTAACAATGATTTCGCCTTTGCCAGATTTAATGAATACACGCGCCACAGAACTCTTGCGACGACCAGTACCGTAATTCCAATTTCCGTAATTAATAGCCATTTGGGTTCCTTAAATCTCTAACGCTTTAGGCTGTTGAGCCGTATGCGGATGATTAGCGTCGCCATAAACTTTCAATTTCTTGATCATGGCATAGCCTAGTGGGCCTTTTGGCAACATACCCTTCACAGCCTTCTCCAAAGCGCGACCTGGGAAACGGTCTTGCATCTTGTCGAAGTTAGTCGAGCTAATACCACCTGGGTATCCGCTGTGACGGTAATAAATTTTGTTCAAGCCTTTTGTGCCTGTGACACGGAGCTTAGATGAATTGATGACAACGATAAAATCGCCAGTATCAACGTGTGGGGTGTATTCAGGCTTGTGCTTGCCGCGTAGACGGAGTGCCACTTCACTGGCGACACGACCGAGGACTTTGTCCGTAGCGTCAATCACGAACCATTCATGCACTACCTCATGGGATTTTGCAGAAAAAGTTTTCATGATTTCTCAAATTGTTATGGTCAAAAAAATTACCCCAACCAAACTACGTCCACCTTGGCCCTGCTTATATTTGCAAGCTCGCAGATTCTGCAATTCAACTGGTACAACAAATTACCGCTGACCGGCTCGGTAATTCAGTAAAGCCTTGAATTGTAACCTAAAAAAAACCCAGGAACGAGTCCTGGGTTGGAATCCACCTATGTTTGGGTGGAGGAGACACTGGGAGGTAAGTCGCAGTCTTATACAAGACTGACTACCAATGTGGTTATTGTATCCATATGCATGGTGCGATGCAAGAATATTGACCAAAATCAATATTTTTATGTTGCTATGCAGCAACTTGATTTCCCATAAAATAGGTAAACTATTGATAATATTGATTAATTTAGTAAGTTAGGGGTCACTAATAATGGAATGTCGAGTAAGTTGGTTGGGTAATGGCGGCATGGCTTTTTCTGCAGAAACCGGCAGCGGCCACCTGGTAAATATGGATGGTGCCCCTGAAGCAGGTGGCAAAAACCTCGCTCCAAGGCCAATGGAGCTGCTTTTAGCGGGTGCCGGCGGTTGCTCTGCATTTGATGTGGTTTTAATCCTACAAAGGGCCCGTCAGGCCATTAGTGGCTGTGAAGTAGTCCTCAAGGCTGAGCGAGCTACAGAAGACCCTAAAGTCTTCACTAAGATCAATTTGCACTTTACGGTCAAAGGAAAAGATTTGGATCAGGCAAAGGTAGATCGCGCAGTAAAGCTCTCACATGAAAAATATTGCTCAGCTACGACTATGTTGGCTAAAACTGCAGAACTGACTTACAGCGTCGAAATCATTGCGGAATAAGTGCAGAGTCAATCGATAAGCCGGATTCTGTCGCCTAGATTTGCATCTAGGGGCAATCATTCCTCTAGGCCGGCAGTTACCTGACGGCTCAAGCTCCCTACCCGCAGACTCAGCGGGACGCCTCATCGCCTGCTTACTTGGGATTGCTCCAGGTGGAGGTTACCGCGTTTCACCGTAACTAAATACGCTCGTCTCTGTGGCCCTATTCCTCACGTCGCCGTGGATGGCCGTTAGCCATCACCCTTCCCTATGGAGTCCGGACTTTCCTCCCCCTCAATAAAGAGGCGGCGATTGCCCAATTGACTCTGCGCCTGCAGTCTAACGCAGTCGGGCCAATTTGGCTAAGAAAGTAATGATTTGTGTTTTTTAAACGAGTGACCAGGCGATGGTTTCGCCAGCACGGAGCGGAACGATAGTGGTATCACCCAATGGCAATTCAACAGGGATACTTTGCGCCTGCTTTACCAGAGTAATTTTTTTGCTGTTGCGTGGCAGAGAATAAAAATCCGGGCCAAAGAAACTAGCAAAGCCTTCTAACTTATCCAGTTTGCCAACACCCTCAAATGCTTCGGCATATAAACCAAAAGCATTAAAGGCGCTATAACAACCCGCACAACCACAAGCCGCCTCCTTAGCGCCCTTAGCATGAGGTGCACTATCGGTGCCTAAGAAGAAACGAGCATTTCCACTAGTTGCAGCTTCCAATAAAGCAACGCGATGTTCTTCACGTTTGAGCACAGGCAAACAATAATTATGTGGACGAATGCCGCCTGCAAAAATAGCATTGCGATTCATGAGCAGGTGCTGCGGTGTAATCGTGGCTGCAATCGTATTCTTTCCACCGGTTGCAGCATCACGCACATAGTGAGCGGCCTGCTTGGTGGTGATATGTTCAAAGACGATTTTGAGCTCAGGAAATTTTTTACGCAAAGGCTCTAGCACCGTATCAATAAAGACCGCCTCACGATCAAAGATGTCAATTTCAGAGCTGGTTACTTCACCATGCACTAAGAGTGGCATACCTACAGCCTGCATCGCTTCTAATGCCCCATGGCAATGTTTAAGATCACTGACACCAGCATCACTATTCGTCGTTGCACCTGCGGGGTATAGCTTAAATGCTGCGATGCCTGCAGTTTTAGCCTTACGAACTTCATCTGCAGAAGTATTGTCAGTGAGATATAAAGTCATTAAAGGCGTGAAGTCACTGACACCCAGAGACCTTAAATTCGATTCAATGCGAGATTGATAAGCCTTAGCCAAATCCACAGTAGTCACTGGTGGCTTGAGATTAGGCATGATGATAGCGCGCGCAAATTGACGCGCAGTATCTGCCAACACATCCTTCATCACTTCACCATCACGAATGTGCAAATGCCAATCATCCGGCTGAATCAGTTGAATTTGTGTAGGACTATTAGACATAATATTTATCGAGCAAGATGATGCGGAAATCATTCACATTGGTAAGTGTAGGGCCAGTTTCCACTAAAGCGCCTAATTCTGCAAAGAAGCCATAGCAATCATGCGCTGATAAGAATTTCTCTGGAACCAGACCTGCCGTATGGCTAGATTGACGAACAGTGCCATCAAACCAAGCTCCAGCATTCTTTTCGCTACCATCAATTCCATCGGTATCAGCAGCCAAAGCAGCCATTCTTGGCAAATCAGAGCTAGCAGCCAAAAGTGAGAGCAGGTATTCACTGCAACGACCACCACGGCCTTTAACGCCTGCTGGAATAGTAACGGTACATTCACCACCTGAAATGAAGGCAAGCGGCTTAGTATTTCCCTTGGCCATGTATTCACGAGCTAACGCAGCCTGCTCCATACCCACTTCTTGCGCCTCACCAGTAATAGTGTCCCCTAAAACAATAGGCTCATAACCCTGCGTGCGGACATACTCAGCGGCAGCCTCCAAACTCTTATAGGCAGTTGCAATCACATGATTGGCCACTTGAGCGGAGATTAAATCAGAATCTTTCAGAGTCTCTGGCTTTTCACCAGCCAAACCTTGTTTGAGATGATTCAATACTGATGCGGGAATAACCGAATCATCCAAATCATATTTTTGCAAAATATTGAGCGCATCTAAATACGTTGAGTAGTCTGCGGCACATGGACCGCTAGCAATATCGGCTGGTGAGTCGCCTGTGACATCAGAAATTAATAAAGCCTCGACTCGTGCGCCACGGGCGATAGCTACTCTAGCTAAATTGCCACCCAAGATTGCAGATAAATGTTTACGCACCACGTTCATCTCTTCGATAGGTGCGCCGCTACGCAAAAGCGCTTCCGTGGTCTTGCGCATGTCATCAATCGAGATACCCTCTTGCGGCAGGGTAAGAAGGCTTGATCCACCACCAGAGACTAAGGCGATCAATACGTCGTCTTTTTCCAATTGATTGGTTAAGGCAAAAATTTCTTTAGCTCCATCCATACCAGCCTGATCGGGCACTGGATGGCCAGCTTCTACGATCTTGATGAAGGAAGTTGGTGAGCTGTGACCATAACGCGTCAGCACAACGCCCTCTAATTTCACCTGTGGCCAATGAGATTTGGCATAAGCTTCCAATGCACTAGCCATCGAAGCACTAGCTTTACCTGCACCCACTACCAAACATTTACCCTTAGGCTCCTGCCCGACCGGAAATATCTTTGCTAAGTACTGGGGAACAATGACCTGTGGATCAGCCACTGCAACTGCAGCAGCAAAAGCATTTTTAAGAATTGCTTCTTTACTTGCTGCCATAGAGGGAGAAGAACTGTTTTGAGTCATCCAGCTATTCTAATCAACAGTGGCACGCTCTTGCATCTGCCACATCTCCGCGTATCTTCCTTGAGCTGCAAGCAACGCTTCGTGAGTTCCTCGCTCCACAATCTGACCCCGGTCCATCACTAAAATTTGATCGGCATGAATAATGGTTGAAAGACGATGGGCAATAATGAGGGTCGTCCGGTTCTTGGCCAAACTGAGCAGCTCCTCCTGAAATGCGCGTTCTGTTTTGGAATCTAAAGCTGAAGTCGCTTCATCAAAAATCAACATGGCTGGTTTCTTGAGGAGCGTTCTCGCAATCGCCACGCGCTGTTTCTCACCTCCAGATAGCTTTAAGCCTCTCTCGCCGACCTGAGTGTCATAGCCGTCTGGCAAGCGCTTAATAAAGCCATCAATTTGAGCAGCCCTAGCCGCCTCTTGGACCTCTTCAATCGTCGCCGAAGGATCGCCATAGGCAATGTTGTAACCAATCGTGTCATTAAATAAAACGGTGTCTTGCGGAACGATGCCGATTGCTTTACGCAAGCTAGCCTGCGTCACATCTTGAATATTCTGTCCAGCGATCAGAATTTCTCCTGACTGCACATCATAAAAACGGAATAACAATCTGGCGAGAGTACTTTTACCTGCGCCACTTTGACCTACTACTGCAGTAATGGTTCCAGCAGGAATGTTGAAACTGACATCACGCAGAATTTCACGCTTGGCATCATAGTGAAACGAGACATGCTCAAATCTAACATCTGGGCCATGTCCCTGGTCGTGAACTTGCAGTGGCCTTGCATCTGGAGAATCAGCAATCTCTTTATCGGTATTCAGCAAAGAAAACATCCGATCCATATCAGTCAATGACTGCTTAATTTCTCGATATATCACCCCCAAGAAATTGAGTGGGATATAGAGTTGAATCATCAAGGTATTTACCAGCACCAGATCGCCCAAAGTCATCGTGCCATTGACAACGCCGACAGTAGCGCGCCACAGAATCAACATTAAGCCGGTAGCAATAATGATCTGCTGGCCAAGATTTAATACGGCTAAGGTCTTTTGTGACTTCACTGCTGCAGATTGATAGCGCAGCAAGTTTTCATCGTAACGCCTGGCTTCAAAGGCCTCGTTACCAAAATACTTCACTGTTTCAAAATTCAAGAGCGAATCAATGGCCTTTTGATTGGCTTTTGAATCCATATCATTCATGGTGCGGCGGTAATGGGTACGCCACTCAGTAACTACAACCGTAAAGACAATATAGAGAACTAAGGCTATGAATGTAATTGCGGCAAACCAAATATCGTATGAATAGGCAAGGTAGCCCAGCACCAAACAAAACTCAATTACTGTTGGCAGGATGCTGTAGAGCGAGTAAGAAATCAGTGACTGAATACCACGGGTACCACGCTCGATATCTCGACTCACACCACCCGTCTGACGAGCTAGATGAAAGCTCAGCGCTAGTGAGTGCAAATGCTCAAATACCTGAAGAGCCACTTTGCGGACGGCATTCTGGGTAACCTTGGCAAATAAAGCTTCACGCAACTCTGTAAACAAGGATGCGGAAATTCTTAATAAGCCATAGGCCAAAATAATCCCCAAGGGAACAACCAAAAGGGCTTGGGGAGAACTTGCTTTGATGTCCAAAGAGTCAATTAACTCTTTCATCACAATTGGAATGCCGAGATTAACGACCTTGGCAGCTATTAAACAGCTCAGGGCAATAATTACCCGAAAGCGATACTCCAGAAGATAAGGGAGGAGATCACGAATGACGCGCCAATCACCGCGCCCTGGTGTTTTTGAATCTGCGCTACCGTGATGATGTCCTGATGAATGTCTCATCGCTCTATCTTATTCCTAATTCACTATTTGACTTGCCTTAGTTCGCAGCGAACAATTTCAGAATAGCCTCGCCATTGCTGCGAGAAAAACATTTCTTAGCAGCCTCTTCATAAGGTAGCCACTCATATGCAACATGCTCTCTAGGAGCCAGTGTAATTGGGGTGTTATCTGGAACTTCTAACGCAAACCAATGCTCGATATTTCGGGTAACCCCTGGGGCATAACGAAAGCGCCACTCAGGATAGATTTCATACTCGATTTGATGATGCATGTTTTGTAATGCGCCTTTGGGTAGGTAATCTACTGCAATCCCAGTCTCTTCAAAAACTTCTCGGGCGGCCGCAAAAGCCAGGTCTTCATCGAGAGCATCAAGACTGCCGGTGACAGACTGCCAAAAGTCAGAGCGATCAGCGCGCTCTATTAATAAAACATCCCTATTCGATTTGTAGATAACGACTAAAACCGAGATAGGGATTTTCAAAGTGGGAACTAATTAAATTACTTTAAGCGGCAGGGGTCGCTTGACGCAAACGAATATGCAACTCACGCAGCTGACGCTCGTCTACTGGGCTTGGAGCTTGAGTTAACAAGCACTGCGCACGTTGTGTTTTAGGGAAAGCAATCACATCACGAATGGATTCTGCACCAGTCATCATGGTTACGATGCGATCCAGACCGAACGCGATACCGCCGTGAGGAGGGGCGCCATACTGAAGTGCATCTAACAAGAAACCAAACTTCGCTTGCGCTTCTTCTGCATCAATTTTCAATGCACGGAATACCTGGCTTTGAACTGCTTCTTGGTGAATACGGACTGAGCCGCCACCAATTTCACTACCGTTCAACACCATGTCATACGCTTTAGCTAAACACTTACCTGGATCAGACTCCAAATACTTCATGTGCTCATCTTTAGGGCTAGTAAACGGATGATGACAAGCAACCCAACGGGCTTCGCCTTCATCGTAGTCAAACATTGGGAAATCTACTACCCACAATGGCTTCCAACCCTCTGTAAAGAGGCCATGGGCTTTACCCCAAGCGGACTGGCCAATACGCAAACGTAAATTACCAATTGCATCGTTTACTACTTTTTCTTTATCGGCACCAAAGAAAATAATGTCGCCATCTTTTGCACCAGTGCGCTTCAAAATGCCTTCAATCGCTGCATCATGCAAATTCTTCACGATTGGTGACTGCAAGCCATTACGGCCCTCAGCAACAGAATTGACCTTGATCCAAGCCAAGCCTTTAGCGCCATAAATACTGACGAACTGAGTGTAGTCATCGATTTCGCTACGGCTAATTTCAGCGCCGCCAGGAACGCACAAGCCCACAACACGGCCACCAACCTGATTCGCTGCACCTGAGAACACCTTGAAATCAACATCTTTCATTAAATCGGTCAATTCGGTGAATTCGAAGTTCACACGCAAATCTGGCTTATCAGAGCCAAAACGCGCCATACCTTCAGAATAAGGCATGGTTGGGAATGGATTAGGAAGCTCCACATTCATGGTCTTCTTGAAAATATGACGAATCATGTTTTCAAACAAATCACGAATTTCCAACTCACTTAAAAAAGCAGTTTCACAGTCGATCTGAGTAAATTCAGGTTGACGATCTGCGCGCAAATCTTCGTCACGGAAACACTTGGTAATTTGATAGTAGCGATCAAAGCCAGCGACCATTAACAACTGCTTGAATAACTGTGGAGACTGTGGCAGCGCAAAGAACTGGCCATCATGCACACGGGAAGGCACCAAGTAATCACGCGCGCCTTCTGGGGTGCTCTTAGTCAACATCGGTGTTTCGATATCGATAAAGCCAGCATCATCTAAATAACGACGACACTCCATCGCCACGTTGTAACGCAAACGTAAATTCTTTTGCATTTGTGGGCGACGCAAATCTAATACGCGATGAGTCAATCGAGTAGTCTCTGACAAATTCTCATCATCAATTTGGAATGGTGGAGTTACAGAAGCATTCAGAATCACCAAGCTATGGCAGAGGATCTCTACTTTTCCGCTAACCAAATCCTTGTTCTCAGTGCCGGCAGGACGTGCGCGTACAAGACCTTTAATCTGGATACAGAACTCGCTACGAACTTGCTCAGCAAGAGCAAACATTTCTGGGCGATCAGGATCGCAAACAACCTGCACAAAACCTTCGCGGTCACGTAAGTCAATAAAGATTACGCCTCCGTGGTCACGACGGCGATTAACCCATCCAGCAAGAGTAACTTCTTGACCAATCAGTGAATCGGTTACCTGGCCGCAGGTATGGCTTCGCATTGACATAACAATTTCCTATAAATCAAAAATGGTGTGGCAACTGGGATGCAGTTAAACCACTAGAACTATTGGGGGGAACAGAGCCCATTGAAACAATATGTTTCAGAGCCTCTTCAACACTCATCTCTAATTCAATAGTTTGTGCACGTGGCACGATCATGAAAAAACCAGAGGTTGGATTTGGGGTTGTAGGCAAAAATACGTTGACGTAATCTTCACCCAATTTGGCAGTTACTTCTCTTGCGGGAATGCCAGTTTGAAAAGCAATCGCCCAAGAATCCGCATGGGGATATCGAATCAGCAAGGCTTTGCTAAAAGCTTGCCCACTTCCAGAAAATAAAGTGGATGAGACTTGCTGAACGCTGGAATAAATGGAACGAACAATCGGTATGCGATTAACAAATTTATCCCAAACTTTTAACCACCACTGTCCGGCAAAATTAATCGCAGTCAATCCAGTGAGCAGGATGACCACAATCACAATCAATATGCCAACGCCTGGGAGATCGCGGAAATGCTGTAAATCTCTCGCAGCATCTTCAGGGAGAACCACAATAATGGCGTGCATTACAGAACCAAAAACACCATCGAGCAGGCCCAAGCCCCAAGCAATCACCCAAATGGTGATCGACAATGGTGCCCAAACGAGGATGCCAGCAATAAAGTATTTTTTCATGTGTTCTGCCTAACCCGATATTTTAGCGGGTTAGCAGCCAATCAGCGAGAGACTAATAAATGCCTAGGCTGATGATCAAAATTCCAGCCAAAAACCCACCGGCAAAGAGTAAAGCGCCCGCCAACAGGCGATGTGTACGTCTTTCTTGTAATAAAAGAGCCTTTAAGACCTCTAATTCCCCATTTTGGTCTTTGATGGGGGAACGGACCTGGGCTAGGCTATCGGCAATCAAACGGGGCAATGTCGGCAGAATTTTGGCCCAAGTAGGGGCCTCTTCCTTGATGCCATCAATAAGACCACGCCACCCTAACTGCTTGCTTACCCATTTTTCCAGAATCGGTTTGGCTGTTTTCCAAAGGTCCAGATCAGGATCCAATTGACGGGCCAGCCCCTCGACATTCAAGAGGGTTTTTTGTAGCAAAGTGAGTTGCGGCTGAATTTCTACCTTAAAGCGACGTGAAGTTTGGAACAGGCGCATGAGCACGATGCCCAAGGAAATTTCTTTCAGAGGGCGATCGAAATACGGTTCGCAAACTGAACGTACTGCACCCTCTAATTCTTCAACGCGGGTATTCGCCGGAACCCAACCCGATTCAATATGTAACTCAGCAACTCGGCGGTAATCGCGATTAAAGAATGCCAGAAAATTCAAGGCTAAATAATTTTTGTCAGATTCGCTTAATGCACCAACAATTCCAAAATCTAGAGAAATGAAACGGCCAAATGTTTCTGGCTCTAAGCTAATCATAATGTTGCCGGGATGCATATCTGCATGGAAGAAACCATATTCAAATACTTGGGTAAAGAATATTTCTACACCATCCGAAGCTAATTTCTTAAAATCAACACCCGCCTCTCTGAGCGCTACAGTTTTACCAATCGAGATGCCATACATTCTTTCCATGACAATCACATTGGTATGGCATAAATCCCAATACATCTCCGGAATCATTAACTTATTCGAATCCGCAAACTGCCTACGAAGCTGGCTCGCATTAGCGGCTTCGCGCATGAGATCAAGCTCATCATGTAAATAGGTATCAAACTCCGAAACGTTCTCACGCGGCTTTAAACGGCGGCCATCTTCGGAGCTTTTTTCAATCACTTTGGCTAAGTCGTACATCAAAGCCAAATCACCCTCAATCACTGGCAGAATGCCGGGGCGCAAGACCTTAATGGCTACTGAACGACCCTCCCATTCAGGATGCTTATCTGTACCACGCAAGACTCCGAAGTGCACCTGCGCAACTGAAGCACTGGCAACAGGTGTTGCGTCAAAGCTAATAAACACTTCCTCAATTGGCTGACCTAGATCGGCTTCAATCAAACGACGCGATTCTTCGTTTGAGAATGGTGGAACTTGATCTTGTAATTTAGCCAATTCATTAGCAATATCTTCTGGCAATAAATCGCGACGCGTAGACAGTACCTGACCGAACTTCACAAAGATAGGGCCTAGTGCCTCGAGCGTTAATCGAATACGCTCGCCTCTAGGCAAATGACTGCCCGGAGAGATCCAGCAAAGCATCGTCAAGAATCCGCGACGAATGCCCGGCTTTAGAAGATCACGCAGAAGTGGCAATAAACCATAACGCCATGCGGTAAAGAAAATGAAAAAGAGACGAGCAATTCGACGCACGATTTATTTAGCCTTTTGCTCTAGAAGTTGAATACGTTTTTCCATACGATCTACAGACTCACGTAAATCACTTAATTCGGATTTACGAACCATAAAGTCTCGTTTATTTAAAAGCACTTTCTTTTCTTCGCTGACATACTCCACTACATTGTCCAGTAAATCACTTGCGGCAGAACGGGTAGCAGATACAAACTTCTTACCCTGCCTCACAGCAAAGTTTGCAGGTGCATCTCCCACTAGGCGAGCTAAATCTTCCTCGTATTCCCAGCGCAACTGCCCCGCGAGACGACCCAATAATTGGGCTAAGTCTGCATCACCTGTAATTTTGACTGCTTTAAAAGCTTGCTCTCGCAAAGAACCTGTACTACCTACCAAGTCGCTCAATGCCTTGGCAGAAATCTCCAAAGTGAGCGATGGCGCCTCAATCTCTTTTAAGCTAGCCAATAAACCATCTGGCTTGATCTCAAAACACAGATTACCTAGCGGAAGTTGTAACAATATTGTTTTGTTGGCATGGCGAGCCAATTCAGCAGACGCCCAAGGCTCGCTACCCAACACGTGATTAATCCCCCGGCAGGCTGCGCCAGAAGCAATCGTATGGGTAGTCGAAAAATGTCTGTTCATGAGTGTAAAAAACCCGCACTAGTGCGGGTTTTCCGACGGAAAGTACCTAAAGCTTAAACCAACTGGGAAATACCCGCCAGTACCCAGCCACCAGGACCTTCCACAGGCTTGCTCAAATTCCAGATTTCGGAGAATTCACTCGCTGGAGCACCCTGCTGCTCACGAATCATGCCGCTGAACTGAACGCTACAGAAATAATGGGCATCTGCCGTCTCAACCCCTAATAGCTGAGCATTAATGGTCACGACATCTGTTTGATTACTGCCATCAGTTCTACCAGCTAAATCTTGCTGAATCGTGGCAAACATATCAGGAGTTGTAAATTCACGTAAGGATGCAAGATCACCTTGGTCCCAAGCTTTTTGCAAAGTTACAAAATATTGTTTTGCATTTTCCAAAAATGTTTGCTGATCGAAACCCGGGGGCAAGGTTGACTGAAATACCTCAGGCTCTGCACTCACCCCACCGAATGCATTTGCAGCAGGAGTGAAGGCAGGTTCTTGTCTTGGCATCTCAACGCTATTGCGCTGTATGCCTTGAGATGGCGCATTTGAGTTTTGACCAGCACCAGACATCGCTGGCAATAATCTACGAATCACAAACATAATGACAAAGCCAGCCAACATTGCGATCAGCAAACCAGTAATCAATGAAGAAGCTGCTTCACCTAAACCAAAATGCGATAAGAGGTAACCAATTCCCAGACCCGCAGCTAAGCCACCCAAAATACCACCCATGCCACCAAAACGACTAGGCGCAGGTGCTTGAGGAGCTGGGGCGGGAGCAGTCGGTTGTGCTTGCTGAACTGGCTTTTGCATAGGAGTAGCCTGACGTTGCATTGGTGCACTTGGCGCGCGTCCAAAACTTCTTCCACCGCCTAAGCGAGCAGCATCAACCTGACCAACCATTGCAATAATCAAAGTAAAACTCAAGAGAACTGCTTTAAAAAAATGTTTATTCATTTTTATATTTACCCCTTCTTTTAACTACTGAACTTCTTTAGTTTTTAAGAGCTTAAAAACTATACAACCATCAGTATTTAATACCAATATGTAAGGCAACGATACCCCCAGTCATCCTGTGGGTTTCCACTTCATCAAAACCAACCCCCAACATCATTTCTTTAAGGGTTTCCGCATCGGGATGCATGCGGATAGATTCCGCTAAATAGCGATAACTTTCTGAATCTTGCGCAATCTTCTCGCCCAGCCATGGCAAAACCTTAAATGAATAAGTGTCATATACGGGTTGTAAAAAGGCATCAGGCTTGGAAAACTCCAGCACCAAAACGCGGCCACCTGGTTTGATCACACGGCACATTTCACCTAAAGCAATCTCTTTATGCGTCATGTTACGTAAACCAAAAGCAACGGTCACCACGTCAAAATGATTATTCGGAAAAGGTATTTTTTCAGCATCAAACTGTACGCAGGGCAAAGCCATACCGCGATCCAATAGACGGTCACGCCCAACACCCAACATAGAAGCGTTGATATCACTTAACCAAACTTGAGCATCTGGGTTGCGCCCCCAATCGGCAGCTTTTGCAAAAGCCGCGGCTAGATCACCAGTGCCACCAGCAATATCCAAGATCTTTTGACCAGGACGAACATTTGCACGAGCAATCGTCACTTTTTTCCAAACACGATGTAGCCCGAATGACATCAGGTCATTCATGACGTCGTACTTGCTAGCTACCGAATGAAATACTTCAGCAACCTTGCCGGCTTTTTCAGCTTCATCAACACTTTGATACCCGAAGTGCGTTTTACTCATTAATGACTTCCACAAGAATGGCCTGATGCACCGCCTGGCTGATTCATCGGTGTATCGCGATCTAAACCGGCAGCAGCCAATTTATCTAAATGCTCTTTCCATAATTGCTCTTGGTTCTCACACAGAAACAATAGGTAGTCCCACGTAAACAGGCCCGAATCATGCCCATCAGAAAAGCTAGGCTTGAGTGCATAGTGCCCAACAGGTTCAATGTTGGCAATCAAAACATCGCGCTTACCAGTCTGCAATGTTTCCTGCCCTGGCCCATGGCCCTGAACTTCAGCAGAAGGAGATAAAACCCTTAACAACTCAAAAGGCAAACGATAGGTATTGTTATTCTCATATGAGAGCTCCAGGACCTTGGATTGCTGATGCACAACGATATTGCTTGGAATCATTAAACGAGGACCCTCTCAATGCCACCTTGGTTAGCCTTGGCTACATAGTCCTGCATCCAGTCTTTACCAAGTAGCTTCTGAGCCATTTCAACAACGATGTAATCGGCTGTAGTGTCGCTATCTGCATCAAAACGTGTCAGGCCTTGTAAGCATGATGGGCAGCTGGTTAATACTTTGACTTCGCCAGTGAAATCATCTTTGCGCAATTCAGTCGCCGCTTTTTCCATCTCAATCTGCTTACGGAAACGCACTTGAGTAGAAATATCAGGACGTGTGACGGCTAATGTGCCAGATTCACCGCAGCAACGATCATTCTTCGCAATCGCTTTGCCATCTTCGAGTTGAATTAACTCATTCACCGTCTTCAGAGGGTCTTGTAACTTCATTGGGGAGTGGCAAGGGTCGTGATACATATACTTCACGCCCGTTACGCCAGAGAGCTTAACGCCCTTCTCTGCCAAGAACTCATGAATATCAATAATGCGGCAGCCAGGGAAAATCTGTTCAAACTGGTAACCCGCTAACTGGTCATAGCAAGTGCCACAAGAAACAACTACGGTCTTGATATCTAAGTAATTGAGAGTATTAGCTACGCGATGGAATAACACACGGTTATCTGTGATCATCTTCTCTGCTTTATCAAAGTCGCCATTACCACGCTGCGGGTAGCCGCAACAGAGATAGCCCGGTGGCAGAACCGTTTGAACGCCTACATTCCACAACATCGCTTGAGTAGCTAAACCAACTTGCGAGAACAAGCGCTCAGATCCGCAACCCGGGAAGTAGAACACCGCCTCGGTATCTGCAGAAGTTGTCTTAGGATCACGAATGATCGGAACATAGTTCGCATCTTCAATATCCAGCAAAGCACGCGCTGTTTTCTTGGGTAGATTGCCAGGCATCTTCTTATTTACAAAGAAAATCACTTGCTCTTTGACGCTCGGCTTTCCTACTGTTGAAGGCGGATGGGCAGTTTGTTTTTTCGCAAACTTCCGTAAGACATCATTACCCAAGCGTTGCAACTTATAACCCCAGCCAATCATCGTCTTGCGAGCGAGATTAATGGATTCTGGACTAGTGGCATTTAAGAAAAACATGGATGCTGCTGTACCAGGATTAAAGCGCTGCTGACCCATCTTGCGCAAGAGATTGCGCATATTCATGGTCACATCACCAAAGTCAATATTGACCGGGCATGGAGTTAAGCACTTATGGCATACGGTGCAATGTGCAGCGACATCATCAAACATTTCCCAGTGACGAATCGAAACACCACGTCGAGTTTGCTCCTCATATAAGAAGGCTTCAATCAATAGTGATGTTGCGAGGATTTTGTCGCGCGGGCTGTAAAGCAAGTTTGCACGCGGTACATGGGTTGAGCAAACAGGCTTGCATTTACCACAACGCAAGCAATCTTTTACACTATCAGCAATCGCACCAATATCGCTTTGCTGCATGATGATCGATTCATGGCCCATCAAACCAAAGCTTGGCGTGTAGGCCATGCTCAGGTCAGCATGTGGCATCAACTTACCTTTATTAAAGCGACCTTCTGGATCCACGCGATTCTTATAGTTGCGGAAATCTTTGAGTTCAGCTTCTGTTAAATACTCTAATTTAGTAATACCAATACCATGCTCACCAGAAATCACACCATCTAATGAGCGGGCTAATTTCATGATCCGATCTACGGCGCGATGCGCATCCTGCAACATCTCGTAGTCATCCGAGTTCACAGGGATATTGGTGTGCACGTTGCCATCGCCAGCATGCATGTGCAAGGCCACGAATACACGCTTACGCAAAATGTTTTTGTGGATTGCTTCTAACTCTGCCAGAATCGGCTCAAACGCCAAACCACCAAAGATGATGCGCAACTCTGAGCGCACTTCCTCTTTCCATGAAGCGCGCAGACTGTAATCCTGCAGACGCGGGAAATAAGAGTCCATCTCAGTGAGCCACTCAGCCCAGCGTCCACGAACCTTGGCAATGAGCTCTAAGGCTTGCTGAACACGATCACCCAAGATTTCTGCTGTTGGAATTTCATACTCAGCATCACTCTTACCTAGCGGTAATGCGCTCTTTTTCAAGAAAGCCTCAAGACCATCAAGTACTTGCAACTTGTTCTTGAGAGAGAGTTCAATATTGATGCGATCAATACCGTCGGTGTACTCGCCCATACGCGGCAAAGGAATCACAACGTCTTCATTGATCTTAAAAGCATTGGTATGACGGGCAATCGCCGCTGTGCGGGCACGATCGAGCCAGAATTTCTTACGAGCTTCAGTGCTGACTGCAACAAAGCCTTCGCCAACACGTAAATTTGCCATGCGTACTACTTCACTAGTAGCAGCAGCAACAGCTTCCTCATCATCGCCAGCAATATCGCCAATCAATACCATCTTCGGCAAGCTATTGCGCTTCGATTTAGTTGAATAACCCACCGCTCTTAAATAGCGATCATCCAAGTGCTCCAGACCAGCCAAAATTGGACCACCTTGCTTGCTTAAACCATCTAAGTAAGCTTTGATTTCCACAATACTCGGAATTGCCTCTCGCGCTTGACCAAAAAACTCCAAGCAAACCGTGCGCATGAATTTAGGCATGCGATGCAATACCCAAGTTGCGCTAGTAATCAAACCATCGCAACCTTCTTTTTGCACACCAGGTAAACCTGATAAAAATTTATCAGTAACGTCTTTACCTAAACCTTCTTTGCGGAAACGTCTGCCTTCAACTTCCAATAATTCTGTTTTTAGAATACGCTGACCCGGCTCGCTATTGCCATCAGACCAAGTGAGCTGAAAGCGGACAGTTGCCACATCATGGATCTTGCCCATATTGTGTTCAAGACGCTCGATATCCAACCAATTGCCTTGCGGATCCACCATGCGCCAGCTAGCCAGATTATCTAAAGCAGTTCCCCAAAGAACCGCTTTCTTACCACCCGCATTCATGGCAATATTGCCGCCAATGCAGCTTGCATCGGCAGAAGTAGGATCAACTGCAAACACAAGACCAGCATGCTCTGCAGCATCAGATACGCGACGGGTCACAACGCCTGCGCCAGTGAAGATGGTAGATACTTCGCGATCTAAGCCTGGCAGTTTTTTAGCTTTTACACCACCAATATCTTGCAACTTCTCAGTGTTAATCACTGCCGACATTGCATACAGCGGAATAGCGCCACCGGTATAACCAGTACCGCCTCCACGAGGAATGATCGTGAGACCTAATTCAATACAAGCTTTAACTAGGCCGGGAATTTCAGATTCGTAATCCGGCTTTAGAACAACGAGTGGAAACTCCACGCGCCAGTCTGTTGCATCGGTAACGTGAGCGGCACGAGACACGCCATCAAAGCAAATATTGTCTGCAGCAGTATGACGACCTAACTCCTTACGAGCACGCTTACGAATGACTTCAACTTCTTTAAATCCGTTTTCGAAATTTTCGATTGCACGATAAGCAGCGCTTAATAAAATTTCTACTTGGTCAGCAGAATCGCCACTATTGCGCTTCTTGACTTCGCCCAAGCGATGCCAGAGTGCATCGATTAATTGTTTGCGGCGATTGGGACTATCCAGCAAATCATCTTGCAAGAAAGGGTTGCGCTGCACCACCCAAATATCACCCAGAATTTCAAACAGCATGCGAGCGGAACGACCTGTACGGCGAACGCCACGCAAGTTGTTGAGAACATGCCATGACTCCTCGCCCAATAGGCGAATCACAATCTCTCGATCAGAAAAGGAGGTGTAGTTGTAGGGAATTTCGCGAAGACGGGGGGAGCCCGCCTCAGCATCTAGCAACTGGTTCAAAGCTAATGGTGCGTTCATAGCGACATATTTGATAAATAAGCATTTTAATTGAGTGAACCTGATAGTGGCAGGATTCCGAGAAAGTTGCTCCCCAAAGGGATAAACCCTTGCAAATCTAAGGGCTTAGGAGCCATCCGTGGTACGCTCATCGGATGGCAACGAACTATTTAAAGAAAATTTTATCGGCTCGCGTCTATGACGTAGCCAGAGAAACCGAACTTCAGCTCGCCCCAGAACTGACTAAGCGTTTGGGCAACCAGGTCTTACTCAAAAGAGAAGATAACCAGCCGGTTTTCTCCTTCAAACTCCGTGGCGCCTACAACAAAATGGCCCATTTACCCCCAGAAGCCTTAAAACGCGGGGTTATTACAGCTTCCGCAGGCAATCATGCTCAGGGTGTAGCCCTATCGGCAGCCAAAATGAAGTGCAAAGCCGTCATCGTGATGCCGGTTACGACCCCTAGCGTCAAAATTGACGCAGTCAAGGCCAGAGGCGGATCCTGGGTGGAAATCATCCTTCATGGTGAATCCTATAGCGATGCCTTTAAACATTCTGAGATTCTCGGCAAAAAACGAGGCTTAACTTTTGTCCACCCTTTTGATGATCCCGATGTCATCGCAGGTCAAGGAACGATTGCCCACGAAATTTTTACCCAATACGAAAAACCCATCGATGCAATATTTGTAGCTATTGGTGGTGGTGGTTTGATTTCCGGCATTGGCGAATACATCAAAGCTGTTAGCCCTAAAACAAAAGTCATCGGCGTTCAAGCTTCTGACTCAGATGCTATGAATCAGTCACTCAAAGCAAATAAACGTATTGAGATGAAAGACGTCGGTTTGTTCTCTGATGGCACTGCTGTGAAATTGGTTGGCAAAGAAACATTCCGTATCTGCAAGAAAGTAGTAGACGAGATTGTCACTGTCGATACAGATGAAATCTGTGCAGCTATTAATGATGTGTTTACTGACACCCGCAGTATTCTTGAGCCCGCTGGCGCACTCGCTATTGCAGGCATGAAGAGGTATGTCGAGAAAAAGCGCATCAAGAAGAAAACCTTAGTGGCTGTGGCTTGCGGTGCCAACATGAACTTTAGCCGTCTCCGCTTTGTGGCTGAGAGAGCAGATGTTGGTGAGTTCCGCGAAGCCGTGTTTGCAGTCACTATTCCGGAAGAACGTGGCTCCTTTAAACGCTTCTGCGAATTACTCGGCAAACGTAACGTCACCGAATTTAACTATCGTATTGGCGATCAAAGTGAAGCCCATATTTTTGTTGGTATCAGCACACAAAAATCCGGTGATAGCGAAGCGATTGCAAAGCATTTCCGAAAAGCCAAGTTTGCAACCATTGATCTCACGCATGATGAGCTAGCAAAATCACATTTACGCCATATGGTTGGAGGGCACTCAGCGCTGGCTAAAGATGAATTGCTCTATCGCTTTGAGTTCCCAGAGCGACCAGGCGCTTTGATGAAGTTTTTAACCAGCATGGCTCCTAACTGGAATATCAGCTTGTTCCACTATCGCAATCATGGAGCTGACTATGGCCGCATTCTGATTGGTATTCAGGTGCCTAAGAATGAGCAGAAGAAATTTCAGAGTTTCTTGGCAACCTTAGGCTATCCACATTGGGATGAAACCAATAACCCTGCCTATCGCCTATTCCTGAAATAAGCCCAATCTCAAATGTCATACACACTCACTGGAAAACTCGTCGTCGCGATCTCTTCGCGCGCCCTGTTTGATTTCGAAGAAGAAAATCGCATCTTCGAATCGACCGATGACAGCGCTTATATGAAGTTGCAGTTAGAGCGCCTCAGTGAGGCCGCTCAAAAAGGGGTGGCATTCCCCTTGGTCAAGAAACTCCTCGCTTTTAATGATGAAGGTGAGCAACGTGTCGAAGTAGTCATTCTTTCTCGCAACGATCCAGTCAGTGGTCTGCGTGTATTCCGCTCTGCCGAACATCATGGCCTCCATCTTGAGCGTGGCGTATTTACCAGAGGTAGACCTCCGTATCATTATTTGCGCTCTCTACATGCCAATCTCTTCTTGTCTGCAAATGAAGATGATGTGCGAGCAACGATTGATGCAGGCTTTCCTGCCGCTCGTGTGTATCCAGAGTCCAGCAAAACCGCTGAGTCTCATCCTAATGAAATCCGTATTGCATTTGACGGAGACGCCGTCCTTTTTTCTGATGAAGCCGAACAAGTCTTCCAAAAAAAAGGTCTTGAAGCCTTTGTTGACCACGAAAGCAAGAAGGTCGATATTCCCTTGCCTCCCGGCCCATTCAAGCCCTTACTAGAGGCCTTACATAGACTGCAACGCTCCACTAGTGAAAACGGTATGCGCATTCGTACCGCATTAGTTACAGCACGCTCTGCACCCGCCCATGAACGAGCCATTCGCACACTGATGGCTTGGGGTATTGATGTAGATGAAGCAATGTTCTTAGGCGGCCTCTCGAAGAGCGAGTTTTTGCGAGAATTCGAACCAGACTTTTTCTTTGATGATCAAACCGGTCACTGCCAGTCAGCTGCGTCTGTAGCACCAACGGGCCACGTGGTATCTGGCGTATCAAATAAACCTAAGAAGTAAGTGAAATACTGTAATGGCAACCTTACCCCTCGGACAATCAACGCAATACCCAGATCAATATGATCCGAGTGTGCTGTTTCCCATCCCCAGATCTGAGAACAGAAAGAAGTTGGGCCTTAAAGAAGATCAAGCCCTACCCTTTGTTGGTGTTGATCTATGGAACGCCTTTGAGCTGAGCTGGCTTAATCAAAAAGGTAAACCGCAGATTGCTTTGGCGGAGTTTCAGATTCCTGCAGACTCACCGAACATGATTGAGTCTAAATCTTTCAAGCTTTATCTCAACAGCCTTAACAGCGCACGCTTTGAAGATGAGAATGAAGTTAAAGAGCGCCTCATTACAGATTTATCTGCAGTTGCTGGCAGCAAGATCACCACCCGCATTAACCCAACAGAAGTGGTCTCTAAAAAGGGAATGCGAGAAATGGGTGGCATTTTGATGGATCGGCTCGATATTGAGATTGATCCAAACCTACCAGCAGACCCAAGCCTACTGGGTGTTAATGAATCCTTTGGCCCTATTGAACAATGCTTGGTTTCGCATCTATTGAAATCCAACTGTCCCGTTACTGGCCAGCCAGACTGGGCGAGCGTACAGATTCGTTATCAAGGACGTCCAATTTTGGAAGAGGGTTTATTACGCTACCTCATTGGCTTTAGGCAGTTGGGTGAGTTCCACGAGCATTGCGTGGAAACCATCTTTACTGATATCAAGCATCAGTGCAAACCAGAGAAACTTTCTGTCTATGCGCGCTACACAAGACGCGGCGGTTTAGATATCAATCCATTCCGTACTGACTACAACTCCCCTTGGCCAGAAAATATTCGACACGCACGTCAATAAGTCAAAACTTAAGGCGTCGTAGTCTGGATGCTTACTTGTGCGGGCTTGCCATATATCTTTTCCAGATTTGTATGAATACTTGGGGCCTGAGAAAAGCAGCTATTTACTAAAGCTGGGTTCAAGTACCAGCCTACATAGCCTTTTGCCTCATCAATAAATGACTTCATCACAATTGCACTGTCAACGTCATCAAGACCTGCTGACTTCAATTTCGATAAGGCAATGGAGCAGGCGCGAGTGAGATCGGCCCCCTCCACTTTTGTCACTTGCTGCAAAAGACTTGGCGCTGAACTATTTAAGAGTTGCATAAAGTTTTGACTAGAACCAGGCACCTGGAAATTTAAAATATAGTCTGAAGACAGGTTTTCACGGCTAGCCAAATCCTCAATGTTTGCCACTGTTGGATAGAAGATACTTCTAAAGTATTGAACTTCTAACTTTACTGTGAACATTAATTGCTTATCTGCTTTAGGATCTTTTTGTAGTTGCTGAATTTGTTTATCCGTCAGACTACTTACGCTTTGATCAACCTTATATACAGGGATTTGCACTGCGCTAATTCCTCGACGCAACTCTGACCAGCTAAATGTCACGGGCACTTTTGCATCAATCATTCCCTGCAAAAGGCTATTGGCTTTCTTCTGGGTATCGCTCATCACTGAATTACCAATGGTTGCTGAAATACCCCCAATCGCCGCTGCTGATCCACCTGTGGCAACCATTGCTGCGGCGCCAAGAAGTAATTTTGCAGAACCTACAAAGTCTTGATTTGAATCATTCGAGCTTCTGACATTCAGGACCAAAGATAGATTTCCTGGATTAAATACTGAGTAAGCACCAAGACTGGTGATTGGCACTATCTGCAATGGTGTAGTGCTCAGAGAAGAGCACTCAGAGCCGCTATCCCTGCCATCAAAAGTCCCAATTGGAATGTCTACTTTATCAAGCTTGCTCTTAAACCCATAGGTAACAACCGATAGAACAAGCTGAGTTTTATCCGATCCCCAGAAACTACGACTAGCCATCTGCGTGCATGTATTAACTGGAATCACTTCAGAAGTAATTGTTAGGTAGCCGTCATTGCCCCGTCCTTCTTGCAACCATTCGGGAGAGTCTCCTTTAACAAAGGAAGGGTTCATATCCGGAAAGAAGAAGGGTGCACCATAAGACAAGCTAGGTATGATGGCCGCAAGCACTACCGCGCATAGTAAAAAGACTAACTGCCTTATTCCTCTGATATTCATATGGGCATTTTAAGGTCAATAGTGAATGTCAGATTTACATACACCCAAGAATCCCGATCACATAAAAGAAAACCCCAATAACTAATTGGGGTTTTCCTGGTTTTTAGTAAAAACTACTTACTAGGCATTCCGAAGTTATTAAAACGGAATATCGTCGTCCATTGCGCCTAATGATGCAGCGTTTGATGCTGCTGGGGCAGACTGCTCAGCCGGCTTTGAGCGGCTATAGCTCTCGCCACCATCACCACTTCCACCTACTGGCTTGCCACCAAGCATTTGCATTGTTTCTGCAACGATCTCTGTGGAATACTTTTCTTGGCCACTAGCGTCAGTCCATTTGCGTGTGCGCAAACGACCTTCAACATAAACCTGCGAACCTTTTTTGAGGTACTGACCAGCGATTTCTGCAAGCTTGCCAAAGAATGCAACACGGTGCCATTCTGTGGTTTCTTTCATTTCGTTAGTTTGTTTGTCTTTGTAGCGATCAGATGTTGCTACTGAGATGTTTGTAACTGCGTCGCCACTTGGCATATAACGCGTCTCTGGATCACGTCCTACGTTACCTACGATGATGACCTTATTTACCGAAGCCATGTTGTCTCCCGAAGAAAAATACTACTGTTATTACTGCTAAAAAATAAACTGCTCGCTTTAATATAATCAATGAAGCTGCGGTTATGTCGTTGTGCTTACATCCTTGGAACCTGATGCTCTCGTTGGCATTTCACCCATCGACCAAGCAATTATAAGCCAGCAAACGAGGAGTGCTGCACCCATGGCAAAGACCGATAAATCACCGTGGCTATCCATCAAATAACCCCCAATGACCGCCCCTGAAAACAAGCCAATGGATTGCGTAGTGTTGTAAACACCTAATGCAGTGCCCTTGGATTCTTTAGCAAAACGAGACACCAAAGAAGGTTGTAAGGCCTCGAGTAGATTGAAGCCTACAAAATACACTAGTAGCGCAATTGCAATCGTCATGACTGAATTGGCTTGCGTAAAAATCAATTCTGCAACCAGCAATAAAACAATCGCAACTAACAAAATGGTTCTTAACTTCTGCTTCTTTTCACCATAGATAATGGCGGGTGCCATGAAGACAAATGACAGTAGTACTACAGGAAGATAAATTTCCCAGTGTGAAGAAAGTGGCAATCCCGCCTGCACCAAGAGTCTAGGAACCACCAAGAACATCGCAACTTGAGTTGCATGTAATACAAATACACCGAGATTCAAGCGCATCAAGTCCGGACGAAAGAAAACTTCTTTCAATGAAGCTTGTTGCACTTTCGCTTCAGGCTTACTCGTTGGCAAAACGTAATAAGTCACAAACATCGCAATCACACCCAACACTGCCAGAACGATAAAAATTCCGCTCAGACTAATCGCTCGATAAATCGGGGCGGCAATCACTAAAGACAAAGCAAACGAGAGGGCAATACTGCCACCTACCAATGCCATAGCTCGAGTGCGAACCTGCTCGCGAGTCAAATCCGCTACCCATGCAGAAATCGCCGCTGAGACGGCCCCAGCCCCCATAATCCCGCGGCCAATCGCAATCCAAAGCAAATCATCTTTGGCGGCACAAATTAAAGCTCCAGCCACAAACAGGGATAGACCCCATAAAACAACGGGTTTACGCCCAATTCGGTCCGATAAACGGCCTAAAGGGATGTAAAAACAGGCCTGAACAATATTAAAGATTCCGAGAGTCAAGCCGACCCAAAGTGCGTGCTCACCACCCGGCAAGCCACGCGCATGGAGGCTAAAGATGGGCAGTAGCAAGAATAGGCCCAGCATACGGAGGCCAAATATGCCTGCTAAGGCCAGAGTGGAGCGAAGTTCAGAAGGATTCATGGGAAAGAGCTATATTAACAAGTTACGCTAAAAAATCATGAATAACGAAATCAAGATCCGCGGTGCCCGCACCCACAACCTCAAAAACATCAATCTAGACATCCCTAGAGAGAAACTCGTCGTCCTTACTGGCTTATCTGGCTCAGGCAAAAGCTCATTGGCTTTTGACACGCTGTATGCAGAAGGTCAACGCCGCTACGTGGAATCTCTCTCAGCTTATGCCCGCCAGTTTTTGCAACTCATGGAAAAGCCAGATGTCGATACGATTGAAGGGCTTTCACCAGCGATTTCGATTGAACAAAAAGCCACCAGCCATAACCCTCGCTCCACCGTGGGTACCGTTACTGAAATTCATGATTACTTGCGTTTGTTATTTGCCCGCGCAGGCACGCCCCATTGTCCAGACCACGATCTACCTTTAGAAGCACAAAGCGTTTCTCAAATGGTCGATACCGTACTCTCAATGCCTGAAGATACGAAGTTGATGATTTTGGCTCCAGTAGTGAGCGAACGCAAAGGTGAATTCGTTGACCTCTTTCAAGACCTGCAGGCACAAGGCTTTGTGCGCTTTCGTGTGCGCTCTGGTGGTGGTACAGCAAACGTAGCAAAAGCCGAGATTTTTGAAGTGGATCAATTACCAGCGCTCAAAAAGAATGATAAGCATTCGATTGAAGTAGTGGTTGACCGCATCAAGGTACGTCCCGATATTCAGCAACGTTTGGCAGAATCTTTTGAGACAGCCCTACGTTTGGCGGATGGCAAAGCCATGATCGTCGATATGGATACTGGCAAAGAGATGATTTTCTCCAGCAAGTTTGCTTGCCCAGTTTGCTCATACTCTTTACAAGAATTAGAGCCGCGTCTCTTCTCTTTTAATAACCCGATGGGCGCCTGCCCTTCCTGTGATGGCCTGGGTCACCAGTCTTTCTTTGACCCAAAGCGCATCGTTGCGCATCCTGATTTGTCACTCGCCTCTGGTGCCATTAAGGGGTGGGATCGCCGCAATCAGTTCTACTTCAAACTACTTCAAACCCTAGCTAAGCATGGCGGCTTTGATGTGGAGAAGCCATTTGAGACGCTGAACAAAAAGCAGCAAGATCTGATTCTCTTGGGCTCTGGCGATGTCACTATTCCTTTCGAATACATCAACGAGCGTGGCAAGAACAGCATTCGTGAACATGCCTTCGAAGGCATTGTTGCCAACTTTGAAAGACGCTATCGCGAAACCGATTCCATGACAGTTCGTGAAGAACTATCGCGCTATCAAAATGTTCAAACTTGTCCTGAATGTAATGGCAGCCGTTTACGCAAAGAAGCTCGCTTTGTCAAAGTGGGTGAGAAGAAACAATCTCGTGCGATATACGAGATCAGCGCCCTACCACTAAAAGAAGCAAAAGAATATTTCGAGACCCTTGAGCTCAAGGGTGCCAAACGAGAAATCGCTGACAAGATTGTTAAAGAGATTGGCGCACGTCTACGCTTCTTAAATGATGTAGGCCTAGACTACCTTTCACTCGAGCGTAGTGCCGACACTCTTTCTGGCGGTGAAGCCCAACGTATTCGCCTAGCAAGCCAGATTGGCTCTGGCTTAACGGGGGTGATGTATGTATTGGACGAACCTTCAATTGGCCTGCATCAACGCGATAACGATCGCCTGATTGGCACCCTGAAGCACCTGCGAGATTTAGGTAATAGCGTTTTAGTCGTTGAACATGATGAGGATATGATTCGCGCCTCTGACTGGGTTATTGATATCGGTCCTGGTGCTGGTGTTCATGGTGGCGAAGTGGTCGCTCAAGGCACGCCAGCAGAAGTTGAAGCCAACCCAAATTCCTTAACTGGTGCTTACCTTGCCGGCCGTGAAGCAATCGCGGTTCCAGAAAAACGGATTCCGGTAAATGATCGCTTTTTAGAAATCATTGGTGCGCGCGGCAATAACTTGCAATCTGTTCATGCAAAAATTCCCGTTGGCTTGTTAACTTGCGTTACTGGTGTATCAGGCTCTGGTAAATCCACCTTAATTAACGACACCTTGCATCATGCAGTTGCTCAGCACCTCTATGGTTCTAATGCAGAGCCTGCGGCGCACGATGCAATTAAGGGTTTAGAACATTTTGATAAAGTCATTAGCGTTGACCAATCTCCTATTGGTAGAACTCCGCGCTCCAACCCCGCCACCTACACGGGACTATTTACCCCAATTAGAGAACTCTTCGCAGGCGTTCCTGCATCACGTGAACGGGGCTATGAAGCGGGTCGCTTCTCCTTTAACGTTAAAGGTGGGCGCTGTGATTCTTGTGAAGGCGATGGCGTTCTTAAAGTAGAGATGCACTTCTTGCCTGACGTGTATGTTCCCTGCGATGTTTGTCATGGAAAGCGTTACAACCGTGAAACTTTAGATATTCGCTACAAGAGCAAGAATATTCATGAAGTGCTCTCGATGACTATCGAACAGGCCCATGAGTTTTTTGAAGCGGTGCCCGTTGTTAAGCGCAAACTCAAAACATTGCTAGACGTAGGTCTGGGCTACGTGAAGCTTGGACAAAGCGCAACCACCTTATCTGGCGGTGAAGCACAACGCGTAAAACTTTCTCTTGAACTCTCCAAGCGTGACACCGGCAGAACCTTATATATTTTGGACGAGCCAACTACTGGTTTGCATTTCCACGATATTCAATTATTGCTAACTGTGATTCAAACACTGAAGAAGCAAGGCAACACGATTGTCATCATTGAGCACAACCTTGATGTGATTAAGACTGCGGATTGGATTATTGACTTAGGGCCTAAGGGCGGCGCCGGTGGCGGGCAAATCATTGCCACCGGGACACCAGAAGACGTAGCTAAAAATGAATTGAGTTTTACAGGTCACTACTTAGCGCCATTGCTAACTCGTAAAGCGCCTACTCCTGTAGCCGGTAAAAAGAAAAGTAAGTAAAGCAATAATAGTGCGCAGCGCTATTAGATTGATCTCAGAGTAATTTAGCTTCAGCCAAATCGGTTGCCTCTGAATTGCCTGAGATCACCAAAATGTCATTAGCCTCAAGCTTGAGATCGGGAGTAGGATCCAACTTCACATAATCTGCGTTTCGACCTTTGCGACGCACTGCCTGAATATTGACGCCCTCTTTCTCCAGATCAAGCTCGCCTAAAGTTTTACTAATCGCTTTTGAATTGGGTAACAGGGTAATGGCATGTAAACGCCAAGATTCATTGGAGCCAAAGTCATCGTCCGCAGAGCCGCGGAAGTAGCCCCTCAACAAACTATAACGCTCTTCCCTTGCTGTTGTGATGCGTCGCACTACCTTACGCATTGGCACACCCATGATCAATAGAACATGGGAGGCAATCATTAAGCTACCCTCAATTAACTCGGGTACCACTTCGGTAGCACCCGCAGCCTGCAACTTGGCGATATCCGCATCATCTCTAGTGCGCACCAATACCGTCATACCAGGACGTAAGCGCTCTACCTGACGCAACACTCGCATACTTGCTGCTGTATCGGCATAAGTAATGACAACTGCTTTTGCTCTTGCAAGACCTGCGGCTACTAAATAGTTTTCACGACTTGCATCGCCATAAACTACATTGTCGCCAGCAGCCGCAGCTTCTTTAACGCGATCAGGATCTAAATCCAAGGCAATGTATGGAATTTTTTCTTGATCAAGCATGCGCGCCAAACTTTGGCCTGAGCGACCAAAACCACAAATGACCACGTGGTTTTCATTACGAACACTTTTAGAGGCGACACGAGTTAATGCAAGCGATTGCAACAACCATTCGTTACTGGAGAAACGCATCGCAATGCGATCGCTATATTCAATGAGGAACGGCGCACAGAACATGGAGATCAGCATCGCTGCCAATACTGCTTGGCTCAAAATGGGATCAATTAAATCTAAGCCATCAATTTGATTCAACAACACAAAGCCGAATTCACCCGCCTGAGCTAAGCACAGTCCGGTTCTAATCGAGATTCCAGGACTAGAGCCAAAGCCCCGTGATAACAAAGCAATAAGAGCAAACTTGAAGATGAGCGGACCAACCAGTAAAACCAAAACCAACAACCACTGCTCACGAATCACGTTGAAATCCAGCAACATGCCAATCGTCACAAAGAAGAGGCCGAGTAAAACATCGCGAAACGGCTTGATATCCTCTTCCACTTGATGGCGATAAGGCGTTTCAGAAATCAACATGCCAGCCAAGAACGCACCAAGCGCCAGCGACAAGCCAAAGTGCTCAGTAAGCGCTGCCATACCCAAAACAATCAACAACAGATTGAGCATGAACAACTCTTGTGAGCGCAACTTAGCAACCAACTTAAACCAATGACTCATCAAGCTTTGGCCAATAAAGAAAATTAACACCAAAGCAACGGTAATTTTGATTGAGGCCGCAGTGAGCGCAACAAATAAATCCGATGGATTTTTTCCAAGTGATGGCAATAAGATCAACAGGAAGACCACGGCCAAATCCTGGAATAACAAAATACCCACGACATTGCGACCATGCTCTGTCTCTAATTCAGCGCGATCAGAAATCAATTTGGTCACAATTGCGGTGGATGACATTGCCAGCGCACCACCCAAAGCGATCGCAGCATGCCATGAGATGGGATAAATCCAATTCATTAGCAAACTGGCGGGGATTGCTAAAAGCATTGTCAAAATGACTTGGCTGCCACCAAGACCAAATACGATCGATCGCATTGCCCTTAATTTATGCAGGTTAAATTCCAAACCAATCGAGAACATCAAGAAAACCACGCCAAATTCAGCCAAATACTTCACTGTGGCTGAATCATTCGCCAAGCCCAAGGCATTAGGCCCAATCAGCACGCCAATGGCCAAATAGCCCAAAATGGGGGGTAAGCCAAAATAGCGGAAAATAACCACTCCGGCCACACCCGAGGCCAGGAGAATGAGGGTTAATTGAAGGACTGACGGCATATACTTACTCGATGATAGCTAAGACTCGTGAACGTACACTAAAGCTTGCGCGCGACACCCTCACTATTGAGGCTGCTGCACTGCAAACTATGCGTGATCGCCTTGAGGGCGCCAATGCTGATGCCCTCGTCCTGGCGGTTGAACTTTTACATGACTGCAAAGGCAGAATCGTCGTTTCTGGAATCGGCAAATCGGGCCATATTGCTCGCAAAATTGCCGCTACTTTTGCTTCCACAGGCTCCCCTGCATTTTTTGTTCACCCCGCTGAAGCCAGCCATGGTGACTTAGGCATGGTTACTAGAGATGATGTTTTTGTCGCACTTTCTAATTCCGGCGAGACCGATGAGCTTTTGACTATCGTGCCAATCGTGAAACGCACTGGCGCAAAACTCATTGCCCTCACTGGCGCTCCAAATTCCTCCCTTGCCAAATTGGCAGACGCGCATTTAGATACCAGTGTTGAAAAAGAGGCTTGCCCTTTAAATCTAGCGCCCACTACCAGCACTACTGCAGCACTAGCCATGGGCGATGCACTTGCTGTCGCCTTACTAGATGCACGCGGCTTTGAAGCTGAAGACTTTATTCGCTCACATCCCGGCGGCAGACTAGGTCGTAAGCAATTGATGCATGTCAGTGAAGTAATGCGCAGCCTTGCAGACACACCAAAAATCTCCATTGATGCATCACTACAAGATGCCTTGTTAGAGATGACCTCAAAGCGTATGGGTATGGTGGTAATCCTAGATGCCAACAAAAAAGTATTTGGCATATTGACTGATGGCGACTTGCGTCGCCTTCTAGAAAAAACTACTGACCTGAGCGGCATCAAACTCGAGAGTGCAACCACTGCCGATCCTCGCACCATTCCAGCAGAGTTACTTGCTGAAGAAGCGATCGAGATGATGGAGAAACATCGCATCAATCATTTAGTGGTAACAGATAACCAAGGCCATTTATTAGGCGCATTAAATCTACATGATTTATTTGCAGCCAAAGTCATTTAACCTCCATTAGTAATCGAGTTTCCCTTTCATGCCCAGCGCTTTCAATACTCACAAGACCAACCCTCTAACTCAATATCCACAAGCATGGGAGCGTGCAGGCAAAGTGAAGCTTTTGGTATTGGATGTTGATGGCGTATTAACAAATGGGCAAGTATGGATTGGCGCCGATGGAAAAGAATCGTTAAAAGCCTTTGATATTCAAGATGGTTTAGGCATCAAATTATTAGAGCAATGCGGTATTCCGACTGCCATCATTACCGGCAGAAACTCCAAAATGGTTTTGGCGCGCTGCGAAGAGCTTGGCATTAAACATGTTCACATGGGTGTTGAAAACAAAGCTATTGCCCTGAAAGAAGTTCTTCAATCTCTGGGGCTGACTGCGGCTGACTGCGCTGTTATGGGTGACGATTGGCCAGACATGCAAATGATGAAAAATGCAGGCTTTCGTATTTGCCCAGCACAAGGTCACGAAGCTGTTCAAGAATTTTCCCACTTGGTGACGACACGCAATGGCGGTAATAGTGCAGTGCGTGAAGTATGTGACCTGATTCTCAAAGCCCAGAATCGCTACGAAGAATTACTTCTTAAGGCTCGTAGCTAAGCAATGCAGTTAAAGCCTCAGCAAATTAAGGTCGGCATCGGGCGCGCTTTGTTGCGCCTACTACCCTTGATATTAATGGGAGTACTCACGCTGGCAACTTTTTGGCTGGTCCAAAAAAATACTCCACCAGAAAAATCCCCCCTAGAACGCGTGCGTCTGCATGAGCCTGACTACACCATCAAAGAAGGTGCACTATCTGCCCTAAATGAATTAGGCAATACCAAATACCGAGTGTTGGGCGTTAAAGTCACTCACTATGATGACGATGCTTCTATCGATATTCTGACGCCGCGCATGCGCCTATTCCAAGCTGAGAAAGCGCCTGTAACTGTAAAGTCGGATACAGGACATCTCGACGGCGACCTCACCATCCTAGATTTATACGATAACGCTAGCATCTTTCGCCCAGCTCAAGAGGCGACTGCATCACAGCCAGCTACCTTAAGAATGTTGGCTAGCTCAAGCTATTTCAAAGTGCTTATTAACGATGACATTATTGAAACCGATCGTCCAATTACCCTTGAGCAAGGAATGTCGATCCTGAACTCCACTGAAGGTGGTGTGTTTAACAACATCGAACAAAGTATGGTGCTCAGCGGCCAAGTTAAAGGACGTATTGAGCGCGCCCCACGGAACCACCAATAAAATGATGTCGATGAAAATATTATTGGTTCGGCTTGTGCTCCTGAGCTTTGGGCTCTCCCTTGCATCTTTGTCGTTCGCAGAAAAAGCAGACCAAGATAAACCCGTCATTCTGGAAGCGGAAAAAGTTTCTGTAAACGACGTTAAGCAAATCTATGACCTCAACGGTCAGGTGCTACTGATCAAAGGCAGCATTATTGTTACTGGTGAGGATGGCCACATTGAAGTCGATCCCCAGGGTTATGAGTTTGTCGATGTCGTGGGTACTCCAGAAGCGGTTGCGAGCTTTAGACAACGTCGCGAAGGCCTTGCAGATGAATTCATGCAAGGACGCGGCGCCCAGGTTACCTATGACGCCAAGACAGAATTTCTGACGTTGACAGGCGATGCCAGCTTGAAGCGCTTGCTCAATATGCAAATGCTCGATCAATTAAAGGGCTGGAAAATTGAGTACGATGATGTAAAGCAGTACTATCATGTCACGCCCCCTAAAGATGCAAAACCGGATGATCTGCCCTTAGCAAGAGCCATCCTTTCACCAAGACGAAAAGCAACCCTAGAGAAATGACAGCGGATTTAGCCCACATCGATAATGCGCCCACACTAAGCGCCCATAATCTACAAAAACGGTATGGCTCAAGAACCGTGGTTCGTGATGTATCCGTACAAGTCAGATGCGGTGAAGTGGTAGGACTACTAGGCCCAAATGGAGCAGGCAAAACAACTTCGTTCTACATGATTGTTGGACTAGTCCCACTCGATGGTGGAAATATCGTTTTAGATGGCGCAGATATTACGCATTTACCGATTCATGAACGTGCTCGAATGGGTCTCTCCTATCTACCACAAGAAGCCTCTGTATTTAGAAAGCTCAACGTAGCTGAAAATATTCAGGCAGTCTTAGAGCTTCAAGCTCAAGGTGGCAAACCCCTGACTAAGGCTGAAATTGCCAACCGCCTAGATGAGCTCTTGGGTGAACTCCAAATTAGTCATCTGCGCAATAACCCAGCCCTCTCTCTATCGGGTGGTGAACGTAGACGGGTAGAAATTGCGAGAGCACTAGCTTCCCAGCCAAAATTTATCTTGCTAGATGAACCCTTTGCCGGTGTTGACCCTATCGCCGTTGGGGAAATCCAGCGCATTGTTCGCTTCCTACGGGACCGCCAAATTGGGGTACTAATTACCGACCACAACGTCCGCGAAACCCTAGGTATCTGTGACCACGCCTACATCATCAGCGAAGGTAGCGTATTGGCAGAAGGCAAGCCTGATCAGATTATTCAGAACGATGCCGTCCGCAGAGTCTATCTGGGCGAAAACTTCCGGATGTAGGCCAGACGAGGCTTCCCGCTTTTAAAGCAATAATAATTTCACTTCCCTCTTGGTTTTCAGCAAATTCGCTGATACGCTGGAGGCTCATGGTTTATCTTCCAAAAAAACAGCACAAAAAATTTCAGGGGCTTGCTGCGCACCCCGGGCATGACTATGCGCACGCATCTATAGCATCTATAAAAGGAGTCGCTAATGAATTTGAAAATTAATAGCCGTCACGTGGAAGTTACCCCTGCCATGCGCTCTCATCTTGAGGCGGGTCTAGCCAAAATTCGTAAGCACTTCGATCACGTCATTGATGCGTCTGCCTTCCTGGTAGTAGATAAAGCCAAAGAGAAGGACCTACGTCAAAGCGCCGAGATCACCATTCACCTTAAGGGGAAAGATCTGTTCGCTGAAGCACACAATGCCGACCTCTACCACGCCATGGATGCAGTGGTTGATAAGTTAGAGCGCCAAGTTGTTAAACACAAAGAAAAGATTCAAGATCATCACCACGAAAAGCATTTTGAGTGATCTAGTGCGTCAGGACACCTATAATCAATTCACATGAATGCCCTGACCAATCTTTTTACTCCCGACTGCATTGCATTAGATATCCCCGCCACAAGCAGGGCTGATGCATTTGCAGCCGCTGGAGAACTGTTTTCTAAACAAACAGGAATAACAGCCAACTCCGTTATAGAGTTCCTCAATGCTCGTGAAGATTTAGGCTCCACCGCCCTCGGTGCTGGTGTGGCCATCCCTCACGGTCGTGTGAAAGGCTTAAAGCAGCCGAGCGCAGCTTTTATGAGACTGCAGAACCCAATTGAGTTTGCAGCTCCGGATGGTGAAGCGGTTTCCATCTTGATTTTCTTATTGGTGCCCGAAAAAGCCACCCAACAACATTTAGAGATTTTGTCTTCGATTGCACAGCTGCTATCGGATGCCGATGCTCGCGAGTCCTTATCGTCTACTGCAGACCCCTTAAAAGTTTGCGAACTCTTACAACACTGGGGTACAGCAAAATGACTCAGCCATTACTCCTAGAGGGAGTAACTGCTCAGCAGATTTTTGATGACAATGTTTCAGAATTAAAACTGTCTTGGATTGGCGGTCTTGAAGGTGCCGACCGCACCTTCCCGCCAGAAGCTGTAAAAATAGCTGCAGCCAGCTCCGACTTAGTAGGACACTTAAACCTTATTCACCCAAGTCGCATTCAAATCTTCGGCGAGCAAGAGGTTGAATATCACGCTGCTCTGGAGCCAAAACAAAGGCAAGAGCAAATTGCCAGCTTAATCTCCAAGATGCCTCCTTGTGTCATTGTGGCCGATGGTAAGAGTGCGGATCCAGACTTACAACTATTCTGCCAGCGCTCCTCAACACCACTATTCACCACTGCTATTTCTGCTGCGGAAGTGATTGATCATTTGCGCATTTATTTAACTAAAATTGGAGCGCCTCAGATCACCATGCATGGTGTCTTCATGGACATTCTGGGCTTGGGTGTACTCCTTACTGGCGAATCCGGCCTAGGTAAAAGTGAATTAGGCCTCGAACTCATTTCTCGTGGGCATGGATTGGTAGCCGATGATGCGGTTGACTTTGCTCGACTTGGACCAGATTACATTGAGGGTCGCTGCCCTGTCATCTTGCGTAACTTGCTTGAGGTACGCGGATTGGGATTACTCGATATTCGGACAATCTTTGGTGAAACCGCAGTACGTCGTAAATTAAAACTACGCCTCATTGTTCAGCTCGTTCGCAGAAATGATGGCGAATTTGAACGTCTACCCCTTGAGGCCCAGCATATCGATGTTCTAGGAGTGCCAATTCGCACCGTCAAGATTCAGGTGGCTGCAGGTCGCAACTTAGCCGTACTTGTTGAAGCTGCTGTACGCAATACCATTTTGCAATTGCGCGGTATCGATACCTTAAAAGAATTTATCGAGCGTCAGCGCATTCAGATGAATGCTGAGTCAGAATCCTCAAAGTCCCAAGGACGCCTACTCTAAGCCATGCAAATCAATCTGATTACCGGAATCTCAGGCTCAGGTAAATCAGTAGCCCTGAGGGCTTTTGAAGACGCAGGCTATGACTGCGTTGACAATCTTCCTGTCTCGCTTCTAGAAAACCTCATCTCCACTCTTGAAAAAGAAAAGTGCGAGCAAGTTGCGGTCGCCATAGATGCTCGTCGCGGACAATCTATTGCAAACTTGCCGTCCATTCTCGAGAACCTACGTAAAAATCATCAGGTCAGAGTGGTATTTCTAAATGCCGATACCAATACTTTGGTGCAACGCTTCTCGGAAACCCGTCGTCGCCATCCCTTATCTACTAATGGCAAACAATCTCAATCGGCAACCCTGATTGAGGCAATTGATAAAGAGCGTAATTTGCTGGAGCCCTTACGTGCCCAGGCGCACAGCATCGATACCAGCAACCTACCTGCTCATGCACTGCGTTCCTGGATTCAAGATCTTCTCAAAGACAAACCGGTAGGTCTCACAGTAGTTTTTGAATCATTTGGTTTTAAAAAGGGTGTGCCCAGCGAAGCGGACTTAGTTTTTGATGTGCGCTGTCTACCAAATCCTCACTATGACAAAGTACTGAGGCCCCTTACTGGCAACGACAAGCCCGTGCAAGAATTTCTGGAAAAAATTCCAGAGGTGATGAGCATGGAATCTGACATCACCCAATTCATTAACAAGTGGTTGCCCCATTACATTGCTGATGGTCGCAGTTATTTAACGGTTGCTATTGGTTGTACTGGCGGCCAACATCGCTCTGTCTATCTCGTAGGCCGCCTGAGCGAACACTTCCGCGCCCAAAAGGACCTCATGGACTTGCAGCTTAATTTTTTAGATCGTCACCGCGAACTAGATTCAATCCCTGCAGCAAAAGCTTAATCGGCTGCGGCAGGCCATGGCGTCCTAGCTGAGCCAAGGGCACCCACTTCAGATCTGGATTTAAAAAGACTAACTCTTTTGGAGCACTTACTTGCCATATCTGCATCCACAATCGTCTGTGCGTAAAGACATGCTTAATTTCTTCGGCTCGCTTTAATGATTTAAAAGCTTTTGTAAGTGCTGCTAATTTTTCTTCGGGCAATGTAGCTGCAAATAATTCCTGCGGGCTTATTTCAATAACTTTTTCACGAGCTATCCTAGGGGTCCACGGCCCTTCAGGCAAAGACCACAGACCACCCCAAATGGCTTTACTTGGGCGCTTTTGCAAGAGGATGGAATTACCCGAACGCATCAACAACATATTGCAATCAAATTCTGGAGATTTCGTCTTCTTGGTTTTTTGTGGAAGCAAAAGGACCTGATTGCTTAAATTAGCTTGGCAGTCTTTTGTGAATGGGCATTTTTTTTCAGACCCTAAGCATACTGGTTTGCGTGACATACACCAAGTAGCGCCAAAGTCCATCAGCGCCTGGGTATAGACTGGCATATCTGTAGGCTTAGTTGGTAGTAAATCAATTGCTAAATCCCATAGTCGATCATTGATTTTCTTATCCTGCATCGCACCTTCAATCGCAAATAAACGCGCCAGAATGCGCTTCACATTCGCATCCAAAATAGGTGCTCGTTCATGAAAAGCAAATGCAGCGATTGCGCCAGCTGTAGATCGCCCAATGCCTTTTAATTGCTCAAGCAAAATGGGGTCACTTGGAAACTGGCCGCCGAACTCTGTCATGACTTGCTTTGCGCAAGCGTGTAGATTTCTAGCGCGCGAGTAATAACCTAATCCCGCCCACTCAGCCAATACTTCATCGATATCAGCGCAAGCTAATTTTTTAACTGTAGGAAAGCGCTCCATAAAACGTGGGTAGCGCTCAAGGACAGTAGCCACTTGAGTTTGTTGCAACATGATTTCTGAGACCCACACCGCATAAGGGTCTCGATTACCTTGCCAAGGCAAGCCTGAGCGCCCACTGATCGCATGCCAAGCAACTAGCTTTGATGCAAATGTGTTGATCAGCGTTTTTGACATTGAGTACAAAAATAAGTGGAACGTTGGCCCTGCACTATTTGACTAATAGGCGTCCCACATACCTTACACGGAAGTCCTTTGCGGTCATAGGCCTTGGTTTGGACCATAAAGTGTCCAGGATCACCATCGCTATTTACAAAATCTTTCAAACTACTGCCGCCAGCTGCAATCGCTTTTTTCAAAATCAATCTCACCGCTTCAGCCAAACGAGAACATTGCGGACGTGTGAGCTTTCCTGCAGCTTTAGCTGGATGAATACCCGCCTCAAATAAACTTTCAGAACAATAAATATTGCCGACCCCGACAACCGCTTGCCCCGCCAAAAGAAACTGCTTCACAGCAACACTACGTTTGCGGGATTTTTGATACAAAATATCTGCGCCCAGCTCACCCGCAAACTCTGGAGAAAACGGCTCCACTCCTAGCTTTTGCAAAAGCGCAAATGTTTCAATGGGACCTTTTGATTTAGGATGCCATAAGACGGCGCCGAATTTTCGTGGATCATGTAAACGCAAACTGAACTTACCGAACTCTAGCGTCACGCGATCATGAATCTTAAGGGGGTCCGAGCTTGGGAGTACACGCAAAGTTCCCGTCATCCCCAAATGAATCAGTAAGTAGCCCGTATCCATTTCTAATAAAAGATACTTCCCACGCCTTTCAATAGCATGCACTTTTTGCCCAGGCAAGCTTTTAGAGAGGTTGGCGGGCACTGGCCAACGCAAGCGTCCATCAATAATATTGACGGCGCTGACCTTGCGCCCCTCAAGATGGGGGGCGATTCCTAATCGGGTGACTTCTACTTCTGGAAGTTCTGGCATAAATGGATTGTAGATTCGCGGATTAGAATGTGCTTATGAGTAAATTCACACTGAAACCTCTTTTAAAGGGTTTATTCCTGGCAGCCCTCACTGGTGGAGTCATTTCATCAGCTCATGCCCAAACCCAGGCAAATGGATTACAAACTGGCGAAGCGGTCTTTGAGGTGCTCGCCTCTGAAATCGCCCTTCAGCGGGGTGAGGCTGGCTTGGCTTACAACACCTACCTGGAGATGGCGCGTCAATACCAGGACCCCAGGCTTGCTCAAAGAGCTATGGAAATTGCGATTGCTGGAGGTTCCCCAGATTTAGCCATGCAAGCAGCGAAAGCTTGGGATGAACTCTCTCCAGCTTCGGATACCAAACCTAAAGAAGTCCTGGTAACGCTATTGATCTTAAGTAATCGCTGGTCTGATGCTGTCAAGCCAGCAATTACTCTATTGCGCCAACAAACTCCCGCCGAACAGGAGAATACTCTTTTGCAATTACAAGTATTGCTTGCTAAAGCGAAAGATGAGTCGGATGCTTTACGCGCTTTTTATGAAATCGCATCTACTGTCAAGATTCCACCCAAAGATCCGGGCCTGCTTTATACCTATGCCATGTCTGCTGAAAAAGTAGGTCACATGGATGTAATGGAAAAAACACTGCGTGACATTTTGCGCAAGTACCCAAACGATGTAAATTCTCTTAATGCCCTTGGCTATTCTCTAGCTGACCGTAATTTGAAGTTACCTGAGGCATATGCGCTCATTAGTAAAGCACATCAACTGTCTCCAAAAGATAGTTTTATTTTGGACAGCTTGGGTTGGGTCAATTTTCGTCTAGGTAAAAATACCCTCGCATTAGAACAATTACAACAAGCATTTGCTATGAAACCAGAAGCTGATATTGCGGCTCATACTGGTGAAGTGTTGTGGGCCATGAATCGCCGTGCGGAAGCTGAAGAGATGTGGCGCCAGGGACAAAAAATAGACGCCAATAATCCAACCCTGAAAGAAACCTTACAACGTCTAAAGCCAGACTGGGAAAGGGGTGACCAAGCATCTAAGGGCTCATGGGATGGGCGCTTTGCCGTCAAAGTCATTGGCTTAACTGAGTCACAAAACCAAGGTGGCTCTGGTGGCTTTACCTTGACCCAAGAAGCATTAAAGGATGTTTTAGAAATACGCAATCCCATGGGTGGCTCGATTGCAAAAATTACTATTACGCCAGGTGAAGCCACACTCGAAAGTGATGGCAAAGTAGTTACTGCAGTTGATGCAGATACCTTATTGCAAAACACATTAGGCCTACCACTACCAGCTCGCGGATTATCAAACTGGTTAAGAGGCGAAGTGCGTCCTGGAAGCGAGGCAAGTGTTGATAGAAATGCAAATGGTCAAGTAAGTAAAATTAGTCAGGATGGCTGGGACTTGGTATACACCTGGAGCAATACCAATCGCCTCGAAAAACTCACCATGACGCGTAGCTCGAATATCGGATCGATTGATATACGCCTCGTGTTTGACCGCCCGAATGACTAAGCAAAAGAACAATGGCGAAACCCGATTCTTTATCTCTTCGTTCGCCGGCTAAGCTCAATCTTTTTTTACACATCGTCGGACGTAGAGCAGATGGTTATCACCTACTTCAGTCTGTTTTTCAACTAATTGACTGGTGTGACACCATCCACCTAAAAAGCATTTCTGAAAATGAAGTGCGCCGCATCAATCCCATTCCCGGAGTTCCGCCAGAACAAGATTTGGTGGTTCGCGCAGCTAAGCTACTAAAAGATTTTTGCAAGATTGAGGCTGGCGTTGAAATCCATCTTCATAAAGAAATTCCGATGGGGGCGGGTATGGGGGGCGGGTCCTCTGACGCAGCAACTACATTGATTGGTCTTAACGCCCTTTGGAATCTCAATCTCTCTAAAGAAATGCTTTGCACCCTTGGGCTTAAGCTCGGTGCCGATGTCCCCTTCTTCATTTTTGGTCAAAATGCCCTTGTTGAAGGCATTGGGGAGAAAATTCAAGAAATTTCCCTCCAAACCCCTGATTTTTTGGTGATATTTCCCAATCAAGGCATCTCAACAGCAAGCATTTTTCTAGACCCGGAATTGACCCGAGATCACGCTCAGATTACAATTGATGGCTTTCTTGCATCGCCATTGTCATATCAATCGAATGATTGTCAGGCTGTAGCGATGCGGATTTGCCCAGAAGTGAAGCAAGCTTTGGATTGGATTACCCAGGCAGTACCGGGCTCACAGCCCCGAATGTCTGGTTCTGGTAGTAGCGTTTTCGCAGTCTTAGACCCTAAGACCGACACCGCAAAACTAGAAAATCTTCTGCAAAATCTTCCTGAAGGGTGGGTAGGTCGGGTTGTTCGGGGGCTAAATAAAAATCCCGCTTACAATTTGATTTCTTCAGATTGACCTGTAGGGGAATCGCCAAGCTGGTTAAGGCACTGGATTTTGATTCCAGCATGCGAAGGTTCGAATCCTTCTTCCCCTGCCAAGTACTGTAGAAACGATAAAGATAACCTTTTGACCCCACAAAACCCATAAGACTATGTCCTCCACAAACGCAGATTTATTGACTCTTTTCACAGGCAACGCAAATCCCGTTTTGGCTGAGGCTGTAGCCAAAGAACTCAAACTCCCAATGGGAAAAGCCTTTGTTGGCCGATTCTCTGATGGCGAGATTCAAGTAGAAATTCAAGAGAACGTCCGCGGCAAGAATGTCGTGGTGATCCAATCAACCTGCGCACCTACAAATGACAGCTTAATGGAGCTCATGATCATGATTGATGCTCTGAAACGAGCATCTGCAAGTCGCATAACCGCAGTGATTCCTTACTTCGGTTATGCCCGTCAAGACCGCCGCCCTCGTTCTGCCCGCGTAGCTATTTCCGCTCGGATTGTGGCTAACATGCTTCAGTCAGTAGCTGGCATTGAGCGTGTTTTGACTATGGATCTGCATGCTGACCAAATTCAGGGCTTCTTTGATATTCCGGTAGACAACATCTATGCTTCCCCAGTCCTTTTGGCTGACTTGGAGGCACAGAAAACTAAAAAAGACTTGATCATTGTGTCTCCAGACATTGGCGGCGTGGTTCGAGCCCGTGCAATGGCTAAGCAATTAGGCACTGATTTGGCGATTATTGATAAACGCCGTCCTAAAGCAAACGTATCCGAAGTGATGCACCTCATTGGCGAAGTAGAAGGCCGCCATTGCGTCATCATGGATGACATCATCGATACCGGTGGAACCCTCTGTAAAGCCGCTGAAGCGCTTAAAGAGCGCGGTGCTAAGGGCGTTACCGCCTACTGTACTCACGCCGTGCTCTCAGGCGGTGCTGTAGCCCGTATTGCAGCCTCTGAATTGGATGAGTTGGTTGTTACCGACACCATTCCCCTGACTGCAGAGGCCATGAAAGTATCCAAAATTCGCCAATTGAGCGTTGCTCCGATCCTCGCTGAAACCCTTTCCCGCATCAGCAAAGGTGATTCAGTGATGTCGATGTTTGCTGAATAAGTCAAAAATCACCGTTTTACCCCGGTTTTTGGCAGTTTTAAGCCTTTTGTAGGCAAAAACACTCTTTCCCACGATATAATTGAAGGCTTTTCTGTTTGGTCGCGAACGGAAATTAACCTTAATTAGGAAAATCATCATGAAAGTAGTTGCCTTTGAAAGAAGCGTACAGGGAACGGGTGCGAGCCGCCGTCTGCGCAATTCCGGAAAAACTCCGGGAATCGTTTACGGTAGTAAAGATCCAGCCTTGGTCATCGAGTTAGACCACAACGCGTTGTTCCATGCTCTCCGCAAGGAAGCATTCCACTCATCCATTTTGGATTTGGAAATTAGCGGTAAGACACAAAAAGTGTTGTTGCGCGATTACCAAATGCATCCATTCAAGCCATTGGTATTGCATATTGACTTCCAGCGCGTATCTGCGACTGAGAAAGTTCATATGCGCGTTCCATTGCACTTCGCTAATGCTGACACTTCAGCTGCTGTGAAATTGCAAGGCGCTGTTATTAGCCATATCCTCACTGAACTCGAAGTTTCTTGCTTACCAGCAGACTTGCCAGAGTTCATTGAAGTGGACTTGGCGAAGATTGAAGTTGGTCACGGTATTCACGCTAAAGACATCGCATTGCCAAAAGGCGTTACCTTGGTATTGCATGTTGAGCAAGAGAATCCAGTACTTGCTAACGCACGTATCCCAGCAGTTAAAGGTGCTGAGCCTACAGACGCGCCTGCTGCACCAGCAGCCGCAGCCTCTGCAGCTGAGGCGCCAAAAGATAAAGCTTAATTATTTAGCTCAATCGCTTGTACAAGAAGGCCTGCGCAAGCGGGCCTTTTTTATTGCCCTAAGTTTTCACTCTTTTTTGGCGAAATACTTTTATATCTTTAAACTCTCAACATGACTAAATTAATTGTTGGCCTAGGCAATCCTGGAGATGAGCATAAAGAAGATCGGCACAATGCTGGCTTCTGGTTTGTTGACGTCTTGGCAAAACAACTAAGCACTCGTTTTGAATCTGAAAAACGCTTTCATGGCAAAGTAGCTAAAGCTAAATGGGAAGGCGAAGATCTTTACTTACTCAAGCCAAGCACTTACATGAACCTGAGTGGGCAATCGGTTGGCGCGCTATGCCGCTTTCACAAAATCACTCCTGCGGATATTTTGATAGTCCAAGATGAACTGGATTTGAAGCCTGGTACTGCACGACTGAAGTTAGGTGGCGGCACTGGCGGTCACAATGGCTTGAAAGATATCCAAGCGCATTTAAGTACCCCAGATTATTGGCGCTTACGCTTAGGCATTGGCCACCCCAGAGATTTAGCTGGTGATGGACGCCCGATGGATGTTGCAGATTATGTATTGCGTAGACCTCAATTGGACGAGCAAAAACTTATTGATATCAGCATTGAAAATAGCCTGCAAATTTTGCCGCTCTTTTTAAAAGGCGATACTCAAAACGCTATGATGGAGTTGCACTCCAAGGGCTAATTACTGAACTAAGCTGCTCAGTTAAGCTGTATTGGCTTTTTTGGCAGCAGTTAAACGCGTGAACTTCACCATTAACTGCTCTTGAGTTTCTGTGTGCTCAGGATTAAATGGGATGCAGTCGACTGGACAGACCTGGCGACATTGGGGGGCATCATAGTGACCTATGCATTCGGTACATTTATCGGGATTGATTTCATAAATCTCCAGACCCATGTAAATAGCATCATTTGGACACTCCGGCTCGCAGACATCGCAGTTAATGCATTCGTCCGTGATCATTAATGCCATGATTTACTCGCCAAATTTCATTTGGTCACTCTTTATTCTGAGTGCCTGAAGCAATTTTTCTGACGAGCCATTTTTCCACTGATGGAAAAACAAACTTACTCACATCACCACCCATTGAAGCTATCTCACGCACGAAAGTGCCTGAGATAAATTGATACTGATCGGATGGGGTTAAGAATAAAGTTTCAACGTCAGGAAGCAGGTAACGATTCATGCCTGCCATTTGGAACTCATACTCAAAATCAGATACAGCACGTAACCCCCGCACGATCACGCGCGCTTGATGCTCGCGTGCAAAATCTTTTAATAAGCCAGTAAAGCCAACGACTTTTACATTCGGATAGTGGCCAAGTACTTCCTTGGCGATAGCAATGCGCTCTTCTAAATTGAAGAATGGACGTTTGCTGCGACTGTCGGCAACACCCACAATCAACTCCGTAAAAATGCTCGATGCGCGGCGGACCAAGTCCTCGTGACCACGAGTAAATGGATCAAATGTTCCAGGGTATACGGCAACTGTCATAACGTTCCTAAGGCTTTATCGGCTACAGGCAAGAGTTTAGCCTCTTCCACCCCGAAATAGACAGGCTTTTACCTGTCCAGCCTCTAAGTATTTTCCACAATGCCAGTCCGGTAGTAGGGCCTCCACCTCCTCGCGTGGTCGACTAGAGGGAAATTCCACATAAATACCACCGCCTGCCGAGTCATCACAAACCCTAGCTGCCTGGATAACGGCGCGATCTAATAAACCCGAATCCTGGAATGGTGGATCAATAAAAATTAAATTGCTAGAACGATCTGCCTGCTGCTTCAGAAACTCAAGGCTATCTCGCTGCAAAATTTCTACAAGGCCAGCAGCTGGTGAAGACTGCAATAAAGCAAAATTGGCTGTTAAATTTGTGTAAGCCTTTTTTTCTTTCTCCAGCAACACAACCAATGCAGCGCCTCTTGATGCGGCCTCAAAACCCAAAGCACCGGTACCCGCAAAAAGATCTAGGCATCGTAAACCTGTTAAATCTTGTCCCAACCAATTAAAGAGCGTTTCCCGAATGCGATCAGTTGTAGGGCGTAGGCCAGGCAGGTCCAAAACCGTTAGCAAACGACTTCTCCAATTACCACCAATAATCCGCACCTTCTTCGGCGGCTCAGTCTTTAAAGGCTTGCTTACTTTATTGGGCTTATTTATTTTTTGCTCCTAATACAACAATCTTCATACGATCCATTGCAAGATATTTTTTGAATGCAGCATTTACCTGCTCCAAAGTTACCGCCTCAACTTGCTTAGTCCATATATCCATCGTATCGAGCGGCAAGCCATTCCATGCAATTGAAGAGAGGTTGTCCAACAACTTGCGATTGTTATCAATCCGCAATGGGTAACCATTCACTAGGTTTGCTTTAGCAGCCAAAAGCTCAGATGGAGTGGGTCCATCAGCAATAAATTGAGCAGTGGTAGAACTCATCACCTCTAAAGCCAGCGCAGCCTGATCACTCTTGGTTTGTAGGCCCGCTTGAAAAATGCCATTCTCTTTTCCAGGAATAAAATAGCTAAACACGCTGTACGCAAGACCGCGCTTCTCGCGCACCTCAGCCATCAAACGAGAAACAAAACCGCCGCCGCCCAAAACATAGTTACCAACCAGCAATGGGAAGTAATCAGGGTTGTTGCGAGCAACCGCCGTCATCCCCATGGCAATGTGGGCCTGCTGAGAGTCAAAAGGAATTTGAATTTCTCGTTGCGCCAGAGGCTCTACAGGAGAGCGCTCGAGTTCGGGCAACTTTGCGATGGGCTGACCCGAAGCAGGAATCTGCTTTAACAAAGCTTTAACGATTTCTTCTGCTTGAGCACGGTCAACATCGCCAACAATACTCACAATCATGCGATCACCGCGATAAAACTGCTTATGAAATTGCACTAAGTCATTTACGCTTACAGCAGCAACTGATTTTATTGTTGGCGAATCAGCTAGAGGATAGTTTTCATACACTGACTTTTTAAAACGACGCTCTAGAACAAACTCGGGTTTAGTTTCTGCCTCAAGCAAACTCGTTATCGTTCTTTGTTTCTCACGCTCAACAATTTTAGAGTCGTAAGTCGGTGCGCTCAACATAGCAGCAGCTAGTTGTACTGCTCTATCGCGCAAGTCTTTTCGACTCAAACTGCGAATGCGCAAGATTGCTCGCTCGCCGCTCACAGATAGGCCAATATTAGCTCCAAGATCAGCGATTTCATCAGCTATTTGAGCTTCAGTGAGAACCCCTTTTTCGCTCTTAACCCCATAATTCATCAGGCCTGCAACCATATCGGCTAGGCCACTTTTGCCAGCAGGGTCATAGCGATCGCCTGCATCAATACTGACCTCAATGTCTACCATCGGCAGCGCTTTGGTTTGCACTAAATATGCCTTGGCGCCCTTATAGGAATCTAACTTCTCGATCGGTAAGATGGCGTGCGCGTTACCAAACAAGCCAAAAGTAAGGAGGCAAACTGAAATACCTTTAACGAAGAGATTCATCACTTGCCCCCCTTACCCGCGGCTTGACGCGCCTGAGGATCTAATACCGCAATCGTGAGACCTTCATCAACTAGGTATTTCTTAGCAACAGCTTGAACTTGTGCGGGAGTAATGGATTGCATTTTTTCTAACATGTAATCGATGTCCTTCCAAGAAAATCCTGCCATCTCTGTGCTGCCAATTTCCATTGCTTGACCAAAGATAGAGTCGCGTTTATAGATTTGCTCAGACAGAATTCGTACCTTAATTCTCTTGAGCTCAGACTCCAGAATCCCTTTTTGCTTTAATTCTTCAAGCGCCTTGCGGATGCTTGTCTGAGCCTGATCGACTGTTTTTCCTTTAGCCATCGTGGCGCTAATTAAAAATAGTTCTGGCCCACGAGAAATCATGTCGTAGCCAACACCCACATCATTCACTACTTTTTCCTGCTTAACGAGCGTGCGATTTAAGCGGGCATTGTCATAGCCATCCAGCACTGCTGTCAGAAGCTCTAAGGCATATGGCTCGGGGTCATCCAGCTTGCCAGGCTCGAGACGGGGCACCTTCCAAGCCATGGCTAATTGAGCGCTATCAGCTGGCGCCTTTACCTGAACCTGCTTAATCCCTTTTTGAGGCGGCTCAATTTGTGGCTTACGCACTGGCAACTCATGAGCAGCGGCAGCGCCGTAATACTTCTCCGCCATATTCAACACTTTTTTAGCATCCACATCACCGCTGATGACTACGGTTGCATTGTTTGGCTTATACCAACTACGATACCAATCTCGCGCATCGGACGCTTTCATATTCTCTAAGTCATTCATCCAACCAATGACCGGATGGCGATATGGAGAGCTCATATAAGCGGTTGCCATTAATGATTCGCTGAGTAAACTACTAGGATTGTCTTCTGTTCGTAAGCGACGCTCCTCCATGATGACCTGAATTTCTTTCAAGAATTCTGCATCATCAAAATTGAGGTTAGACATACGATCTGCTTCAAGCTTGATCACGTCTTCTAATTTTGATTTTTCAACTTGCTGAAAGTAAGCCGTGTAATCGCGCGAGGTAAATGCATTCTCGCGCCCACCGACCGCGGCTACCAAGCGAGAAAATTCACCCGCCTTCACTTTATCGGTACCCTTAAACATCATGTGTTCAAGCACGTGGGCAACGCCCGTCTTCCCATTGACCTCATCCATGGATCCGGCGCGATACCAAGCCATATGAGCTACTGTTGGCGCACGATGGTCTTCCCTGATAATCAATTTGAGGCCATTGCTCAATCGATACTCATGCGTATCCCCTGAATCAGGACCAGCAGCCCAAGTATGCTGGCTAAAGACAAAGAATAAAAAGGAAATTCGGAGTAAATTGGAAAGCATCTGCTAAATCACCATATCCCTAGAATTAAATTGATAAGATGCAAGTTTTAAATTGTATCGATTATGTTCGGCTTACGTAAAACCCTCGGATCCCTTTTCAAATCAAGCAAGGTTGATGAATCTTGGTTTGAAACCTTAGAAGAATCACTCATTCAAAGTGATGTGGGTCTACCTACGACTGAACAACTCATCACCAAACTACGAAAAGCAGCAAAGTCTGAAAAGGCCTCTAGTCCAGAGGAGTTGCAAACTCTTCTCATTCAAGAAGTCAGCGCACTATTGACTGCTATTGAACCTTCACCAAACCCACTATTTACAAGTGATAAGCCTAACACTCCAGAGGTGTGGTTGGTTGTAGGGGTAAATGGAGCCGGCAAGACTACGACCATTGGCAAACTTTGCCGACTCTTTCAGTCTCAGGGAAAATCAGTTCTCTTGGCTGCCGGCGATACTTTTAGAGCTGCGGCACGTAACCAGCTTCAGGAGTGGGGTGGACGCAACCAGGTTGACGTTATTACTCAAGAAGGTGGTGATGCAGCAGCCGTTGCACACGATGCCATTCATGCTGCCATCTCTCGCAAGAACGATATTCTCATCATTGACACTGCAGGCCGTCTCGCCACCCAGGACAACCTCATGGAAGAGCTCAAGAAAGTAAAACGTGTCATTGGTAAAGCACTTCCTGGGGCGCCTCACCACACCCTGCTTGTTTTAGATGGCAATACTGGGCAGAACGGCTTGAGCCAAGTAAAGGCATTCCATGCCGCTCTTGGCCTGACTGGAATCATCGTTACCAAGCTTGATGGCACCGCTAAGGGCGGCGTGATCTGTGCCTTAGCCCACACCCTACAGGATGGCCCAAAACCCGCTGTTCTAGCCCTAGGCAAGGGCGAAGGGATTGAGGATTTAGCCCCCTTCACCGCAGGGCAATATTCATCTGAATTATTCAATTAAATCAATAGCTTACAGTTCATTAAAACCATTAGCACTCTCTTGACAAGAGTGCTAAAATAGATCTCTATTAACACCTCATCTTTATAAGAAAAAATGGTTCAAAAGAAATCCGACAACCCGAATTTGCAAACGCTGCCAGTCGCGCAGACTGCGTCGGCGTCTGCATTTCAGATGTTGCCAACTCTTGGGGTTGGCACTCTCGATTCATACATTTCGTATGTTAATCGAGTGCCGATGCTTAGTGCTGCGGAAGAGTTACATCTTGCGCAGGAATTTCGTCGTACTGAAAATGTCGATGCCGCCAAAACTTTAGTGCTCTCTCATTTACGCTTAGTCGTTTCTGTTGCTCGCCAATATCTTGGCTATGGAATCCCGCATGCTGACTTAATTCAAGAAGGCAATATTGGCTTGATGAAAGCTGTTAAACGCTATGACCCAGACAATGGCGCACGTTTAGTGTCATATGCAATACATTGGATCAAAGCAGAGATTCATGAGTACATTCTCAAGAATTGGCGCCTAGTAAAAACTGCAACCACCAAAGCACAACGCAAATTATTCTTTAACTTACGCAGCAACAAGCCTACCTTGAGTGCGCTTACACCTAGTGAGGTTGACGCCTTGGCTAAAGCACTTGATGTCAAAGGTTCTGATGTTAAAGAAATGGAAATGCGCCTTGCTGGTGGCGATGTCGCTCTAGAGGGCGATGACAGCGATGATGAATCTGCTTACGCCCCTATTCAATGGCTAGCGGATAACTCACATGAGCCTACTGCTCGCATTGCCAGCGCTGAAGCAGATGCCTTGCAAGGTCCCAAACTAGACCAGGCACTCATGGCTTTAGATGAGCGTAGTCGCAATATTGTGCAATCTCGTTGGCTGGCTATGGATGCCGAAGGCAATGGTACTAAGACGTTACATGATCTTGCTAGCGAATATGGCATCTCCGCAGAACGCGTTCGTCAAATTGAAACCGCTGCTCTAAAAAAGATGCGCGGCCTGTTGCAAGCAGCTTAATCAATCAAGAAGTTTGCAGGTAGCAAACTTCTTTAATTCCCTTACTTTAACAGTTCTTTTAAATCATGCGCCAAGGTCTCTGGACCTTGAGCGTGCTTGATATACAAACGTAGATGACCCTCAGGATCAAATGCATAGCTACCCGCTGTGTGATCCATGGTGTAAGAGCCCGGCTTAGATCCCGGAACCTTCTTGTAATAAATCTTGAAGTCTTTGGTCACCTTCTCCAAGGCTGCCTCATCTGCGGGACGCAAACCCAAGAAACGAGGATCAAACGCAGGGACGTACTGCTTGAGAATCTCTGCGGTATCGCGCTCAGGATCTACGGTGACAAAAAGTACTTGCACCTTATCGGACTGGGGCCCCAAGAGAGTCATGACTTGCTGCATTTCAGTTAAGGTGGTTGGGCAAATATCAGGGCACTGGGTGTAACCAAAAAACATTACCACCACTTTGCCCTTAAAGTCCGCCAAGGTTCTGACCTTGCCGTCGGGATCCACCAAACTAAAGTCTTTTCCGAAAGCGGTGCTGCCAGTGATATCGATATTTTTAAACTCTGGCTTTGGACTGCAAGCAGCTAGTACAAAGCAAAGAATTGCTAAAAAGCAAAAGCGTAAAAAATTCATATGAATCTCAGAGGAAATAATGGTCTATCAAAAGCGCCGCAAAGAGTAGCGAAAGATAGGTAATAGAAAAGCGGAAGGTCTTTTTGGCTAAAGCATCGCTATAGGAAATAAACAAGGCAATGACATAGGCCAGGAACATTAAGCCCAAGATGATTGCTGAAACTAAATAGACCATACCGCTCATGCCATAGATATAAGGCAGCATCGTAGCTGCAATTAATATAAGGGTATAGAGAACGATATTCAGCAGTGTGAAACGCTCGCCATGAGTCACTGGCAGCATTGGTAAACCCGATTGAACGTAGTCATCACGACGATACAAAGCAAGTGCCCAGAAATGTGGAGGGGTCCACACAAAAATAATCAGAACCAAAAGCCAGGCTTCTGCAGAAAGGGTATTGGTCACTGCAGCCCAGCCCAAGGCTGGTGGCATCGCACCAGATAAACCGCCAATCACAATATTCTGTGGCGTGGCAGGCTTTAGTAACCAGGTATAAATCACTGCATAACCAACGAAGGTAGCAAGTGTTAACCACATCGTTAATGGGTTACAAAAATTCCACAAAATAATCATTCCGAGCGAACCCAGAACAATTGAGAAAATAATGATGTGAAAAGGCGTCACTTCGCCGGTGGCTGATGGACGCCAAGCAGTGCGCTTCATCTTGGCATCAACGGCTTGCTCAATCAAACAGTTCACTGCAAATGCAGCGCCAGCTAAAAGCCAGATCCCAACAATGCCACCAAAGAGCACTGGATACGGAACCATGCCAGGCGTTGCCAAGAACATACCAATCACTGCACAAAAAACGGCGAGCTGAGTCACTCTGGGTTTAGTTAAAACCCAATATTGACGCCAACGTGGCATAGCCACTGGTGCGCTTGTTTTAGAGTCGCTCATATTTACGCCATCTTCTTTTGAATGAAAGGCTTCCAAGAAGCCCAATAACTCATTCTGACCAAACAGAATACCAAAGCCGCAGAGCCGGCAGTGTGCAATAAAGCCGCCAATAACGGCCACTGAAACACCACATTAGAAATACCAGTGATGACTTGCAATAAAAGCACTCCTAGCAATAGCTTAGCCACTTGACCAAGGCTTGATAGAACTGGGGTTGCCAGCGCAAGAGCACTCCAGCCCAGAGTACCAAGCACGACCAATACCAGCATGGCAAAAAGGCGATGCGCCCAGTGGATTGTTTGCAAGGCCGCAGGAGAGATGAATTCTCCTTGCGCATTCAGGCCTAACTGACGCCAAAGAGTAAAACCCTCACTCCAATTGGTCTCAGGCCAAGCACCTCCTAAACACATCGGGAAATCAGGGCACGCTAATACAGCGTAATTAGTACTCACCCACGCACCTAGAAAAATTTGGATGAATAAAACCATAAAAGAAAGGGTGAGGAGTTGCGCAGAAAGCGGCCGTACCCGAATGGTGCGAATTGCAGAGGACCTACCCTCCCATGACTGCTGCGCATACGCCGTTAAGCAAGCCAACAAGACTAAGGCCAACATCAGGTGTGTTGTAACAATGATCGGTTGCAATTTCAGGGTGACAGTCCAAGCACCAAAGGCGCCTTGAATGCAGACCAATAAAAGCAAGCCCAAGCTGCCGAGCAAAGGATTTTTTCCCAAGGACTTTAGTTTAGAAAATGCAATAGCCACTTGTACCAAAATCAATGTACCTACTGTCATGGCTAAATAGCGATGAATCATCTCAATCCAGGCTTTAATAATTGTGACCGGCCCAGTAGGCCAAGCAATCTGTGCCTGTTGTATATTGGTTAGCGCATGAAAAGGATTGGAAGTACCGTAGCATCCAGGCCAATCAGGGCAGCCCAGCCCTGAGTCAGTGAGGCGTGTAAATGCGCCAAATACAATTAGATCAAAGGTCATGAAGACCAAGACCCAATTGAGTTTTTGCAACAAGCTATAGCCAGGCTTTTTCCAAATGAAGAAGAGTGGTAGGCCAGCAAAAATAATAGCGATGGCTGCCAGTTCCAGAAATAAAAGGAAACTGGGCATTACAAATTCTCGCCTTTGTGATTTAACTTCAGAAGCTTTTCCAAGTCTTTCTTCATACTAGAAAATTCTTTAGGTGAATTGGTCACTGGGAAATACATCATCTTTGCCGGGCTTGGATCAATCAACTGAATTTGCTGTCCTACGCCCTCTTTATTTAACCAAGCCTCAAAATCCGCCTTCTGCTTTGGGTCTGAAGGCAACGTAAGCACCTTAAGCCCTGCCGTCTTTTCGTCATAAATCTTGAGGACTTGAGGGTCAACAGGCTTACCATCTGTATTAACCCAGATTAACTGCAAGCGTTCGCTTTCTCTACCCATGGCAACTTTGGTTTGGCGCATCAGAAATAAAGCTTCAATACATTTCTCATCTTTGATGTGGCATTCACCAGCTGGACGAGCAACCAAGAGAGTCCATTTACCCTGGAGGGGGGCGTCAAGCCACGCCGCATTGAACTCTTGGGCTGGATATACGAGTGTTCCGAAATTGGTTTTTCCACCCTCAGGTTTAATTACGTAATAAGCAAAGTAAGAAGCGAGAACTGGTGAGGCACAGGCAAGCAATAACAACAACATCTGAATACGGCCACGACGCGTACGCGCATTAATCGCAGATGCATCCACCTGTGAAGCTGGAATTAATAACTCTTTATCACTCACTTTTGATCCCCATTCACTAATCCCTGTCGTTTGTATTGCCGCAGGCCACTTAGCAACCAAAATAAAAATCCAGCAAAAGCCAAAGCAAACCACTGGAATGCATAAGCATAATGGCGATCGACCCCACTTGTCAGAGGCGCCCAATCGCGGATTAAGCCATCCTCTATGCCAATCTCAATCTCACGCAAGATAAAGGGCGCTTGACTCCAGCCATGTAACTTGCCTTCAGTTGTTAAATCAAAATTTTGCTCAATTCTTGGTTTGTTTATATCAGCAGAAATCTTGCTGCTCCCAAGCTCATAGACTTTTCCGGGATGAGCAAATACAACGCCTTCAATATTGACTACTGTATTTGGGGTTTGCACGGGTGGAAGGGTTTCGCGATTTTCATTGTTGCGCGGCGCCCAACCCCGATTCACCCAAAGAACCTCGTCTTTCCCCTCAAGCCTCAATGGCATCATCAGGTAAAAGCCGGACTGTGCAGTGGCGCTACCAACAGGAGGAATGGGTCTTGGCCTGTTATCCAGCCAAATTGCTGCCTCAGGAACATATCGCCCACGAGCAATCATACGGCGCTCACTAGCCTCTTCCAAAGTCCATGGTGTTGCATTGGCACTTAAGATGGGCATTTGTTGGCGAGCCTGTAAATTCGCTGCCAAGGCAATTTTGGTATCAGCCCTGCTTAATTGCCAGACCCCAGCACCACAGCCGATCCCAATCACCAGCAAGGCTGATAAAGTAGCGACTATGCGCTTGGCAACGAGGGCAAAAAACAGCTTATTCAATTGAGGGATTTGAAATGAAGTGGATTATTCCTATTGTCCTACTAATGATTGTTTTTAGCTTAGGATCAGCTTTGTATTACATGATGAAAGATAGGGGGAATAGCTCCCGTATGGTTCATTCACTGATGCTACGCATTGGGTTATCCGTCGCGCTATTTTTAGGAATTTTGCTAGCCCACTACTTTGGTCTCATTGAAGCTACCGGCATCAGGGTGGGAACAAACTAGTCGCTAGCGAACAACACAAGAGCGCTAAAACAAATCGGGGCTTTAAAGCCCCGATTTTTTATTCAAACTACATCCAGTAAACAGCGATGTACAGACCAAGCCAGACTACGTCAACGAAGTGCCAGTACCAAGCAGCGCCTTCAAAAGCAAAGTGGTGTTTAGCAGTAAAGTCGCCACGAATCATACGGCGCAATACGATGGCCAGCATAGTGCCGCCAAGGAATACGTGGAAACCATGGAATCCAGTCAACATAAAGAATGTAGAGCCGTAGATACCTGATGTGAGCTTCAAATTGAGCTCATGGTAAGCGTGGTAGTACTCAAAAACCTGGAAGCACAAGAAGATAAAACCCAGGCCAACAGTTGCAGCCAAGCCAATAATGGCCTTCTTCATGTGGTTCGCTACCAATGCATGGTGAGCAATAGTAATCGTCACGCCAGAGCTCAATAACAATAATGTGTTGATAGTTGGAATCGGCCATGGGCCCATGGTGGTGAACTTCTCAACCAATCCAGCAGGACCATCATTTGGCCAGACAGCCTGGAAATTAGGCCAAAGTAATTTGCTCGTAACGTCACCCATCCAAGGCATTGCAATATTGCGTGCGTAAAAGAGGGCCGCAAAGAATGCGCCGAAGAACATGATTTCTGAGAAGATGAACCAAGCCATTGACCAGCGATAAGAAATATCAACGTTGATACCATTCTTACCAGCATTGGACTCAGCAATCGTATCGCCGAACCAGTGATAGAGCACAAATAGAACCCATGCCACACCAACCAAACTTAGGGCACCGCCCCAAGAAGTGTGATTTACCCAGCCAGACATACCAGCGCCAAATGCAATTAAGCCGGCGGCGGCCATGGCAGGATGCCTAGATAGTCCAGGAACGAAATAGTATGGGGTTGAATTGGATGACATCTTATTCTCTCTATTCAATCAAAAAATAATCAATGGGAAACAACTGCTTTCACTATCAACAGGAGAACGCCCATAAAAATCAAGGCGCCAACAACACCTGCAATGATAATGTGAACAAAACTAAGTGAAGCGACATCTTCCTGCAAACCTGATTGTTTACGCACCCCCAAGAAACCCCACATCACGGCTTTCATAGACTGCATAAAACTACTTTTTTTCTTCATGACACCACCCTTGACTTTGGCGCAGGTGGTGTGCCACCCATGCCCAGCTCAAAGAAGGTGTACGACAAAGTAATGGTTTTCACATCGTCCGGTAAACCCGCATCGATCACAAAAACTACTGGCATCTTCTTTGTTTCATTTGCCGCTAGTGTCTGCTCCTGAAAACAAAAACACTCTAACTTTGTAAAAAATTCTGTTGCGCTTTTAGGCGCATAACTTGGTATTGCCTGTGCTCGTACTTGGCGATTCTGATTATTAGTGACCTCATAAACAATCTCGGTCATTTCACCAGGATGCACTTCTAAAAAATTCTTTACCGGCTTAAAAGTAAACGGGCCTCGGCTATTAGAGTCAAACTCAATCGTCACCGTACGTGCATAGTTAACTTGGGTATTGCCAACCCTATTTGGGCTGAAAGCTCTAACGCCATAGTCATTTTTGCTCGTTACAACATTAATCCCAGTAGCTTCACACAAGGCTTTATACATTGGGACTAGTGCATAACCAAATCCAAACATCATTACCGCTGCAATTAAGAGCTTTAATAAAATCTGGCGATTCAGTGATTGAGTTGAAACCATCGTCATTGCGGGATTAACCCAACATACTCCGTTTAATCACAATACCAATAAAAAATACCAATACAACACTCAAAAGAATGAAGCCCATCCTACGATTATTCGCAGCAAGGGCTTGTTTCTCTGAAGAATTAAATTCCTGCTTCATGCATTTGCTCAGCACTAGGCGGAGTTTCAAAAGTGTGGTGTGGTGCTGGAGAAGGAATAGTCCACTCCAAACCTTTAGCTCCATCCCATGGCTTCATTGGTGCTTTTTCACCTTGACCACGGTATGCAGGAAGCACAACGAAGAACAAGAAATAGACCTGCGACAAGCCAAAGCCCAATGCGCCGATTGAAGCAACCATATTGAAATCAGCAAACTGCGTTGGGTAGTCAGCGTAACGACGTGGCATACCTGCCAAGCCTAAGAAGTGCATTGGGAAGAAGGTCACGTTAAAGAAAATCATGGAGGTCCAGAAGTGGATCTTGCCGCGAGTTTCATTAGCCATGCGACCAGTCCACTTAGGGCACCAGTAGTAGAAGCCAGCGAACATTGCAAACAATGAGCCCGCTACCAATACATAGTGGAAGTGAGCAACAACGTAGTAAGTATCCTGAACACCAATATCAATTGGTGCCATTGCCAGAATCAAACCAGTAAAGCCGCCCATGGTGAAAACGAAGATAAAGCCGATGGCCCACAACATTGGAGTTTCAAAGGTCATTGAACCTTTCCACATGGTTGCAACCCAGTTAAAAATCTTCACGCCAGTTGGAACAGCGATCAACATGGTTGCGTACATGAAGAACAGCTGACCAGTGACAGGCATACCAGTTGCAAACATGTGGTGAGCCCAGACGATGAATGACAAGATCGCAATAGATGCGGTTGCATAAACCATTGAGCTGTAACCAAACAATGTTTTTCTGGAGAATGTTGGAATAATTTCACTGACGATTCCGAATGCAGGAAGAATCATGATGTAAACCTCTGGGTGACCAAAGAACCAGAAAATATGTTGGAACATGATTGGATCGCCACCGCCAACTGCGGAGAAGAATGAGGTACCGAAATGACGGTCAGTCAGAACCATGGTGATTGCACCAGCCAATACAGGCATCACGGCAATCAATAAATAAGCAGTAATCAACCAAGTCCAGCAGAACATTGGCATCTTCATCAAAGTCATGCCAGGAGCGCGCATATTCAAGATGGTCACGATGATGTTGATCGAACCCATAATGGAAGAAGCACCCAATAAGTGGAGGGCAAAAATTGCCATGTCCATGCCAGGACCCATTTGCGAGGTCAATGGGGCATAGATAGTCCAGCCACCTGATGGAGCGCCACCAGGAACTAAGAATGAGCTGAATAACAATGTTGCAGCTACTGGAAGAATCCAGAAACTAAAATTATTCATACGAGCAAACGCCATATCAGATGCGCCAATTTGCAAAGGCACCATCCAGTTCGCGAAGCCAACGAATGCCGGCATGATTGCACCGAATACCATTACCAAGCCATGCATGGTTGTTAGCTGATTAAAGAACTCAGGGCGGAAGAATTGCAAACCAGGCTGGAACAATTCCAGACGAATTCCCAACGCCATCGTGCCGCCAGCCAACAAGCTAACAAACGAGAAGATCAAATACATCGTACCGATGTCTTTGTGGTTGGTTGCAAATAACCAACGACGCCATCCGTGTGGCGTGTGATCATCATGCGCGTGATCGTGTGCGTGGTCGTGGGTAGTAGAGACTGTGCTCATGGATTACTCCGGTTTAGTTTTATCTGTATTAGTTAATGAATTAGTTGCCGCCATGTGCGGTAATAATTTCCTGGGTCTGAATCACTTCGCCCGTTTTATTACCCCATGAATTACGGGTATAGGTAATCACGGCTGCGATATCTCCGTCGGAAAGGACGCCGCCCCACTTCGGCATTGCATTTTTACCGTTCAACAAAATATTAAATTGACCCGCTTTAGGTCCATTAACCACCTTGCTACCATCCAATGCAGGGAATGCACCAGCACCTTTGCCATTCGGCTGGTGGCAAGCGGCACAGTTCGCTGCGTAAACTTTAGCGCCGCGCTCTTTTTGCTCATCCAAGGTGTAAACCTTTGATGGATCGTCACCGCCAGCACCCATTGCTTTTTTCTTCTCAGCAACCCAAGCGCTGTAATCCTCTTGTGAAACTACCTTCACTACGATAGGCATGAAGGCATGCTCTGCACCGCAGAGCTCAGAACACTGACCGCGGAATGTGCCAATTTTGTCAGCCCTAAACCAGGTGTCACGAACAAAGCCTGGGATCGCATCTTGCTTTACGCCAAACGCTGGGATAGTCCAAGCATGAATAACGTCGTTAGCAGTAGTGATCAAACGAATTTTTTTGCCAACAGGCACAACCATTTCATTGTCCACTTCCATCAAATAGGTATTTGATTTGGGTGCCAAGTTGTTAATTGCTTCACGTGATGTAGATAAGGTAGACAAGAAGCTAATGCCTTCGCCTTCGCCCTTGATGTAGTCGTAACCCCACTTCCACTGATAACCAGTGGTCTTAATAGTGATGTCAGAGTTAGTGGTGTCTTTCATCGCCACAACAGTTTTTGTTGCTGGCAATGCCATGCCGATCACAATCAACAGCGGAATGACTGTCCAAATGATTTCAACAGTTGTGCTCTCGTGAAAAGAAGCTGATTTGTGACCCAATGATTTGCGATGCTTCAAGATGGAATAGAACATCACTCCGAAAACACCAATAAAAATCACTGCGCAAATGACCAACATCATCCAATGTAACCAATGGATTTCTTGCATGATTTTGGTAGCAGGAGGCGCAAAATTCAGCTGATTAACAGCTGGCCCACCAGGCATATTCTCTGCTGCATGAGCAAATGCAGTACCAAAAGCTACTGCGAAATAGAGCGAAGCCCTAGTGACTTTTCCAAATAAATTCATCTTATTCTCTGTTTATTGTCGTGAGCAAAGCAGCAAAAATGCCACAAAATGCCCAAAAAACGGTCTTAAGCTAATACTTACAGCCGTGATTATAGGGTGAATTAAGCGCAAGAACAAACCGGGTTAACCCAGCTTGAACCAATCTTGGTCGAGGTTTAAATGATAGTAAGCACTTACACTTAGGCAGAATCTGGCCTAGTCTTGTGCCCAATTTGATTTAGATCAATGTAGGCGACGTTGTCCTTTGCCTTTGCGAGGTGCTTTCCGAGTGCCCATGCATGCCCATAAACCACCTCTAAGGTGATTTTTTGCGGCAAAACCTCTTTTTCAGTGACTTCAGGAGGGGTGGAATGCACCAATTTCAGCGCACTCATATCGGCCAGCAATAAAGCAGGCTTCTCGTAATCCAAAGTGAGGTACTCCATGTCCATTACAGGATCAGAAAACCGCTCGCCAAGCAAAGCATCTCCCATATCGTGCATATCCCAAGGACTTAATAAATTCTTCAGCTTTACGTCCGAAAGCTCTAAGGCGCGCAACTCTTTTCCGGTATCAGGCCCTAAATAGCTAAATGTGATTAAGCCGCCCTCGCGCAGAACGCGCCAACACTCCTGCAAAAAATGCTTCGGATCAGGCAAATCGTGCAGCAAAAGATCGCTGAACACTAAATCAACAGAATTATCGGGAATATCGAATCTTCCAGACGAGGCATAGCTTGTCAAGGAGCTAGTGTTACTCGCAAATAAAGAACGCCAATTACTCAGCGCTTTAGCGCGCCACATTTGAAATCCTGAAACACCTTTTTCGGTGATGCTAAAAATGCGCGCCTTTGGATAGCGCTGAGCGAGCGTATCTAAATGCTTACCAGCAAAATCGGGCACCACTAAGATGTCTTTTACATCAAGCTTAACAATGTCTAATTTCTGCAGCATGCGAGCTGCAATTTCGTCTTGTAACCATCTAAGGGGCTGGGTCATTGACTCAGTATACTCAGCGCCCCATGCGATTTCCAGAGAACATTTTTCAAGCCATTTGTGAACAGCTTTTGCCGACAGCTTGTATTGCTTGTCAGGGGTTCCAAAAATCATCCCTATGCGATCGCTGTCTCAATCAATTACGCGATGAAGGTTTATTGAACTATCAATGTTGCTACCAATGTGGCATAACACTTCAGGTTTCAGAAATTGCAGAGCAACGTTGTGTGCAATGCCAAATCTCTCGACCATACTTTGATGCAACCCATTGCTTGGATCGCTATGATGGATTGCTACAAACTCCACTGCATGAATTGAAGTATCAAAAACGCATTGCATTTGCTAATGCCCTTGGCAGAACATGGAACTTACTTTTTAGTCAGGAATTTGAAGATATCTCTGCTGATTATTTACTGCCAGTGCCGCTTAGTATTGAGAAGTTAGCGCAGCGTGGTTTCAATCAAAGTTGGGAAATTGCTAAACGGATTCAGTGTGGAGTGCATATTCAAAAATCACCTTATGTGCTGCAGCGCCATCATTATGCAGAGCGACAGGCCGGAAGCACCTTAAGCAATCGCCACCTAGCCATTCAGGGAATGTTTTACCTTGAAGAGCGTTATATTGATCAGCTCGCAAACAAGACTGTGATTGTGTTTGATGATGTGATGACAAGTGGCGCAACTCTTAATGAAATTGCGCGCGTTCTGAAGGACAATGGTGTATCTCGCGTCATTAATTGGGTAGTACTTCGAGCTGCGCGATCAATCTAAAGAGTGCCGTATGTTTAATATTGTTTTATTCGAACCCGAGATTCCACCTAACACTGGAAACATTATTCGTTTGTGTGCAAACACTGGCGCCAAGCTGCATTTAATTGAGCCGCTTGGGTTTCCGATGGAAGATGCTAAGTTGCGTAGAGCGGGCCTGGACTACCACGAGTTTGCACGAGTCAAAGTACATAAAAATTGGGCACAGTTTTTAAAGGATGAGCAACCCGATCCTCAGCATCTCTTTGCATTGACTACCAAGGGCTCGGGCAAGTTTCATGAAGGCAAATACGGGCCCGATGATTACTTTGTATTTGGCTCTGAAACCAAAGGTATTGCGGATGAAGTCAGAGACTCGATTCCGAATGAGAATCGCATGCGTCTGGCAATGCAAGATAGTAGTCGCAGTCTGAACCTATCAAATACTGTAGCAATCGTAGTTTATGAAGCATGGCGCCAGAATGGCCTTGCTGGCGGTCAATAAGAAATTGACCCAGATGCTGTAATTACGATTCGATTTTAGGATCACGCCCCATAAGTTTTTTAACGGCAACATGTGGCTTCAATTTTCCAGAGAGCACTTCACCCATCATCGTAGTGATCGGCATGTCAACCCCTAAGCGTTTTGCCAAGTCGCCAACCGCCTCTGCACAAAGCACACCCTCAGCAACGTGACCAAGACTGGCAAGAACCTCAGGCAGCGACTTACCAGCAGCAAGCTCAAGACCAACGCGCCGATTACGCGATAGATCTCCAGTGGCGGTCAAGATCAAGTCCCCAACCCCAGTAAGACCCATGCAAGTTTCGGATTTACCGCCTGCGGCTTTCACAATTCGCATCATCTCTGCTAAACCGCGTGTGAGAACAGCAGCGCGTGCGTTCAAGCCCAAATCTAAGCCATCACCAATACCTGCAGCAATCGCCAAGACATTCTTAATAGCGCCGCCTAACTCCACACCAATCAAATCATCACTTGAATACACACGCATATTGCCGTGATGGAAAGCGGTTTGCACTGCTTCACATAACTTAGGAGATTTGCTAGCAACAGTTAAAGCGCAAGGCATACCCGCACCAACCTCACGTGCAAAGCTCGGGCCGGATAGGGCACCATACGAATGCGTTATTCCATGAGAATGCATCTTGCTCTCACGCTCTACTACCTGGTGGGGCAATAGGGCGGTATTCGGCTCAAGCCCTTTGCAGAGCCAAATAATATTAAGTGGGTGCTCAGCAATCTTTAAAGCTTGGGCGATTGTTTCTGAAAGCCCTGACATTGGTGTAGCAATGACCAATAAATCATTGCTCGAAAGTCGCTTGATGGCAGCAGAAAAGTTGCTCTCAAACTTAAGGCTTGCAGGCAACTGAATGCCTGAAAGATAAGCGCGATTTTCAGCGCTCTCTTCAATTTCTTTTAGCTGTTGTTTGCTACGAGACCATAAAACAACATCACCTTCTTGGAGAAAGCGAGCTGCTTGTGCAGCCATCGCCGTTCCCCAGGCACCAGCACCAAGCAGCGTCACCTTCATGATCTGTGGGCTCGCTCGTTGAGCTTAGTGAGGCTTGCTCTCAGCGGCTGCGCCATCCTTGGCAGCAGCTTCTTGTTGAGCTTGCATCAAACGATGTTCGTACATGCCGTGGAAATTAATCTCATTCAAATGAATTGGCTGGAAGCCTGCGCGACTAATAATATCGGCAATATTTGAACGTAAATACGGATACAAAATTGTTGGGCAAGCAATGCCAAGCATAGGATCAATTTGCTCAACCGGAATGTTGCTAAATTCAAAGATGCCGGCTTGTTTTGCTTCTACCAAGAATAGTACTTTGGTATCGACTTTAGCAGTCACAGTGGAGCTTAGAGCTACCTCAAAGATACCTTCACTTAAGGGTGCAACGGAGATATCAATCTCAACCTGGACTTGTGGCTCAGACGCAACCAACAAAATTTGCGGAGCATTTGGTTGCTCAAGAGATACATCTTTTAAGTAAATTCGCTGAATACGAAATCCAGGTTCTTTAGCTTGATCGGTGCCTGCCTGAGGTGCTGGGGTTTGTTCAGTCATTGCTAACTTTCTTTGAATGTTAAATCTATTAAGCTAATAAAGGATCAAGCTTTCCAGCGCGATCTAATGCCACTAAGTCGTCGTAACCACCAACATGCGTATCACCAATATAGATTTGTGGAACAGTGCGGCGGCCAGTGCGTGTCATCATAACTTCGCGTTGGGCCGGATCACGATCAATCAAAATCTTTTCGAGATTAGCAACGCCTTTTTTAGCCAGCAACTTTTCCGCCATGACGCAGTAAGGGCAAACTTGGGTGCTATACATTGTTACTGGAGGCATCGATTTATCCTTATTTCACTAATGGCAGAGCTGCTGCTTTCCAAGCCTGCACACCGCCATCTAAGGCGCCTACTTCGGCAAAGCCCAACTTTTGAGCTTCGGCCACGAGTTTGCGTGACTGAGATCCGGTTTCACAAACCAGGACTACTGGGTGCTTACGGTCAAGCTTGAGCCTTTCAATCGCTGCCGTTAAACCAGCAGCATTAGCGAATTTGGCGCCAGGTAAATGCCCCGATTTAAAGGCCTCTTCCGAGCGCAGATCCAAGACATAGGCTTTGCGTCGATTAATCCAAATCGTCGCTTCGGTAGGCGACAAGCCTTTTCCGCCAATAAGCGTAGATAATGAGGGTAGGAAAAGCGCTATGCCTGAAACCAACAACAGGGCAATAAGCGCTAAATTATCAATTTGCGTGAGAAAGTTCATCACCGGATTATAGAATGGCTCTATGAAACAACTTGTCCTTATTCGTCATGGCGAATCCGCCTGGAACCTTGAAAACCGCTTTACTGGCTGGGCGGACGTTGACTTAACCCCTAAAGGCGCAGAACAAGCCATCGCAGCAGGTGAAAACCTCAAAAATGCAGGTTATGAATTTGATATCGCCTATACCTCTGTTTTAAGGCGTGCCATTCGCACTCTTTGGCACGTTCAAGATGCCATGGATTTGATGTGGCTCCCTGTTGTTCATAGCTGGCGCTTAAATGAACGTCACTATGGCGCACTCACCGGATTGAATAAAGCTGAAACGGCAACTAAATATGGCGATGAACAAGTTCATATTTGGCGTCGCTCCTATGATGTACGTCCACCGCTACTTGAGCATGATGATGAGCGTCACCCCAAAAATGATCCCCGTTACTCAAAGCTCAATCCTTCCGATATTCCTTTGGGCGAATGCCTGAAAGATAATGTTGAGCGAGTATTACCCTTGTGGAATGAATCTATTGCACCCGCACTCAAAGCTGGCAAACGCGTTTTATTAGTGGCGCACGGCAACAGTATTCGCTCACTCATTAAGTATTTAGATCAAATGTCTGATGAAGCCATCATGGAAGTGAATGTACCTAATGGTGTGCCACTTGTTTATGAGTTAGACGACAACCTCAAACCCATTCAACACTTTTATTTGGATTAAAGCAAAAGAGATATGCGCCAATTTCTAAAGAATTTCGCCCTGATAGCCGTTGGCCTTATCGCCGGCGTAGCAGCCACGATCCAGCTCTCCGCGACCGCCCAGCAAAGCCCTCAGCTACCGCTGGATGAGCTCCGCACGCTCTCCAATGTCTTTGCCCAAATTAAGCGTGAATATGTTGAGCCCATAGAAGATAAGCAACTACTAACAGATGCCGTTAAAGGAATGGTCAGTAGTCTTGATCCTCATTCCACTTTCTTAGATAAAAAAGATTTTGCAGAAATGCAAGAGATGACCTCTGGAAAGTTTGCTGGACTTGGCATTGAAATCACTTCTGAAGATGGTGTAGTGAAAGTACTCAATCCAATTGAAGATAGTCCTGCTGCTCGCGCAGGCCTTCAAGCTGGAGACCTCATTACACGCCTTGATGACAAACCTGTTCGTGGTATGTCTCTAGACAAAGCTGTGCGGACTATGCGCGGCGAACCTGGAACCAAAATTACTTTGACGGTATTTCGTAAGAGTGAGGAGCGTAGCTTTCCGGTCACAATCACTCGCGCAGAGATTAAAGTTCAATCAGTCAAAACAAAAATTCTGGATAACGATATTGCTTGGGTACGCATCACAAGCTTTCAAGAGCGCACCGTTCCCGATCTTGCCAAGAAACTAACTGATATTGCCAATCAAGATCCAAAACTCAAAGGTATCATTCTTGATCTTCGTAACAATGGCGGCGGTCTATTACAAGGAGCTGTGGGTGTGGCTGCAGCATTCTTGCCTGCTGACGCAGTCATTGTCTCCACTAAAGGCCAGTCCCCAGATTCAAAACAGGTATTTAATGCAACGCCAGCGATGTATCGCCTAAATGAGTCTGGCGACCCTTTGGCGGGTGTTCCAGCGATATTTAAGAAATTGCCTATGGTGGTCTTGGTAAACGCTTATTCCGCCTCAGCCTCCGAGATTGTGGCTGGCGCACTCCAGGACTATAAACGCGCAACCATTATTGGAAAAACGACCTTTGGTAAGGGCTCTGTCCAAACCGTTCGCCCCCTGACCAATGATTCAGCACTGAAGATTACTACCGCTTATTACTACACCCCAAGTGGCAAGTCGATTCAGGCTTTTGGTGTGAAACCAGATATCCCAGTAGATCAAAACAAAGATGGTGATCCAGATGATGTATTAATCACTCGTGAGATTGATAGCGAAAAACATCTCCGCAATAAGCAGTCTGCCGAAGATAAGTTGATTAAAGATCGGGAACAACGTCGTATCGAAGAGTTGCAGCGCATTGAAGAAAAAAATGCCAAGAAGACTCCTGAAGAAAAAGAGAAAGATAAAAATAAGAAGCCTACAGAACTAGGTAGTGCGGATGACTTCATGCTTTCTCAAGCGTTGGCCTTTATTAATGGCCAGCCTGTGAAGCGCTCTTCATCCAAACTCGAATAACCTTTTAATCTCTGCGGCTGGCACATGAATGACGAGCAGTTACTTCGATACTCCAGGCACTTACTGCTTGACGAGATTGATGTTGCTGGCCAAGAGAAGCTTCTCCAATCACATGCTTTAGTCATCGGTGCCGGCGGCTTAGGTAGTGCTGCCGCCCCCTATTTAGCTGCTGCCGGAGTTGGACTCATCACCTTAGTAGATCATGATGATGTAGAGCTCACCAATTTGCAGCGCCAAATCATGCATGCCGAAAGTAGCGTTGGCAAAAGTAAAGTTGTCTCAGGAAAAGAATTTTTACAACGTCTTAACTCCAGCATTCAGATTGAAACCATTCAGGCTAAAGCCACAGCTTCGCTATTAGATGAAATATTGCCAAGCGTTGATGTTGTTCTCGATTGCACGGATAACTTTACAACTCGGCACCTCATTAATGCCGCCTGCGTTAAACATCAAATTCCTCTAGTTTCTGGATCAGCACTCAAGTTTGATGGTCAAGTGAGTGTCTTTGATCTACGAAATCCAAACTCACCATGCTATGCCTGCATCTTTTCTCCCGATGAAGTATTTGAAGAAGTCAGTTGCTCCAGCATGGGTATCTTCTCGCCTCTAGTAGGGATCATTGGAGCCATGCAAGCCGCTCAAGCCCTGCAGGTATTAATTGGTTTTGGAGAGCCCTTGGTGGGCCGCATGTTACTTTGGAATGGGCGTACGACCCAAATCGATGCAATCCGTATTAGCCGTAATTCCGAGTGCTCGGTATGCGGCTCAGCCCACTAAGCAACTCGCTAAGTAGTTAAGACAGCAGTCGCTCTAGAGCCTTTTCCTGCTCTTCGGGCTCATACGCCTTCAAGACCCTATTAACGCGAGCTTTTAATAAACCGACATTGGCCTGAAGAATTTCTCGCTTGACCAGTAATAACTGGCTGAAGTGCATTGAGAAATCCGTTAAGCCCAAGGCAAGCAATAACTTTGTTAATGCAGGATCGCCAGCCATCTCACCACAAACAGCCACAGGCACATTGGCACGTTTAGCTTGCTCAATGATATTGGCTAATAAATTCAATATGGCTGGATGTAATGGGTCATATAAATGGGCAACTGCATGATCTGCGCGATCAATCGCCAGTGTGTACTGAATTAAATCATTCGTTCCAATAGAGAGAAAATCGAATCGGTTAATAAACAAAGGCAAGACTAAAGCAGCAGCCGGAATCTCAATCATCGCGCCAATCTGAATATTCGGATTAAATGCTTTGCCACGCTGATGCAACTGTTGTTTGGCTTTTTCAATCAGCCTAAAAGTTTCATCGATCTCTTTAGCATGCGCCAACATAGGAATCATGATGCGCGCTTGACCATGGGCTGATGCGCGCAAGATTGCTCTGAGCTGCGTTAAAAAGATTTCAGGCTCCGTTAAAGACCAGCGGATTGCCCGCAATCCCAGTGGTGAAGTTCCTGTTTGAGAAATATCGCCACCGCCGCCCAATGCTTTATCTGCACCAACATCAATGGTTCTAATGTTGACAGGTAAGCCATGCATTAAATCGACTACGCGACGGTATTCTTGATATTGCTGCTCTTCATCTGGCAAAGCCTGTTTACGGTCCATGAATAAAAATTCAGAACGGAATAAACCAACCCCTACAGCCCCTAGCTTTACCGCCTGAATAGCATCTTCTGGTAATTCAATATTGGCAAACAACTCAATCTCAACACGGTCAGCTGTTTCTGTTTTTGCATGCTTTAACTGCTGGAGCTTACGAGCTTCTTTCAGAACCTGCGTTTGTAGTTTGCGATATTCGGCTAGCAGTTGCTCATCTGGGGAAACTACTACAACTCCTCGATCGCCATCTAGTACCAACCAATCGCCATGGCGAATCATTTCGCTCGCGTGACGTACGCCAACTACTGCGGGTATTTCCATGCTGCGCGCCACGATAGCAGTATGGGAGGTCTTGCCGCCAAGATCCGTTACAAATCCGGTAAACGCATGCTCTTTAAAACGCAGCATGTCGTGCGGAGCAATATCGTGAGCAACAATAATTGACTCAATACCAATATCGCTTGTTGGCAAAAAATCAGAATCATTTAATGGATCTTTTTTCTGGGAATTTAATGCCTTAATGACTCGTTCAGCAACCTGCCGAATATCGTTAGCACGCTCCTTTAAATAAGCGTCCTCAATATCTGCAAATTGCTCTAGAAGATCATTGAGCTCAGTGGTTAAAGCCCATGCTGCATTTAATCGTTGCGTACGAATGAGTTTAATGGGCTTCTCAGCCAATGCTGGATCCGCCAATATCATACCGTGGACGTCTAAGAATGCAGCCATCTCTTGTGGGGCATCTTTTGGCAACCCTTGGCGCAATTGTTCAAGCTCTAGGCGAACCTGATCAAATGCGTCTAATAGCTTTTGTGCTTCAGCCTCTTCTTTACCAGCTTCAATCAGGTGATGACTCACTTCTAATGCTGCACGAGAAATCAGTACCGCCTTGCCAATGGCAATGCCTTTCGATACTGGAATTCCGTGCAATGCAAAAGTCATGCTATTTACTCACCCTCACCAAATCGGTCATTAATTAAGGCAGTGAGTGCCTGCATAGCTTCATCCGCTTTTTCGCCCACAGTCTCAAGGGTCACAGTGCTGCCGATACCGGCCGCCAACATCATCACACCCATAATGCTCTTCGCATTAATTTGACGCCCATTACGTGACAACAATATTTCACAAGGAAACTGAGCCGCTAATTGAGACAGTTTGGCAGATGCGCGCGCATGCAAGCCTAATTTATTGATGATTTCGATTTCTGCCGAAGGCATAGTGTGCTGGACCTTATCTATTCTTGATTTACTTTTGTACCTAAGCGTAAGATGCCATTCTGCCCACCGGCAAGGGCTTTTTGCGCTAACTCTTCTAGATTCTCACCGCGATGAGAAATGCAACGCATCAGCATAGGAAGGTTTAATCCCGCTAAGACGATGACAGGAGCATTTAAGCCTGATAAAGGCCCTAAGGCCTCAAGCTTAGAGGCCACATTAGCAGGGGTTGCGCCCATAACATCTGTCAGGATCAGGACGCCATTGCCTGTGTTCACACCATAAGCCGCCTTCATTACGCGATCAAAGCTTGCCTTGGTATCTTCATGAGGAGGGATATCCACTGCTCGAACACGCTCAGGCAATACACCAAAAGTATGCTCAGCAAACCCCAGCATTGCGCTGGCAACCGGTGTGTGAGCAACGATGACAATTCCAACCATATTTATGCCAATGCTTTCTCTAGCGCTGCTAACCAAAATTGCGCAACATTAAAGTTGCTTTGGTCAGTAATTTCTACAAAACAAGTAGGGCTCGTCACATTAATTTCAGTGAGATAACCACCAATTAAATCCAGCCCAACTAAGAATAATCCACGCTGATTTAAAACAGGTGCTAATTTTTCAGCAATCCTTTTTTCAGTCTCGGTTAAAGGCATTGCTACGCCTTTGCCGCCGGCAGCCAAATTACCCCGAATTTCGCTACCCTGCGGAATGCGGGCTAGCGCAAATGGCACCACCTCTCCACCAATTAAAAGTACCCGTTTATCACCCTGGGCAATTTCTGGAAGAAAGCGTTGAACCATCAGGGTTCTTGCGCCATTCTCACCAAGGGTTTCTACAATGCTCGCAAGGTTAAGGCCATCAGCCCCAACTCTAAATACACCCATGCCGCCCATGCCGTCTAACGGTTTAATCACGATATCGCGATGTTCTTGATGAAAAAGCTCTACTGCAGCTAATTCACGCGTGACTAAGGTAGGCGGAATCAGCTCTGGAAACTCTGTGATGGATAGTTTTTCTGAATGATCTCGAACAGCGCTTGGCTCATTAAATACTTTCGCGCCCTGACGTGCTGCGGCCGATAACAACCAAGTGGTATTGAGATATTCAATATCAAAAGGAGGATCTGTGCGCATAAGCACAACAGAAAAAGACTTGAGTGTTCGAGACTCAATATCACCTAACTCAAACCAGTGAGTGGAGCTGGGCTTAATCACTAAAGATTGGCAATCAGCCACTACGAAATCATCTCTCCACAACACATTGCGACTTTGACAAAACCACAAATGGTGGCCTGCCTCTTGCGCTGCTCGCATCATTGCGAGTGTGGAATCTTTTTGAATCTTAAAAGATTCAAGGGGATCTGCAATAAAAAGAAGGTTCATTATTTCTATTGAGAGATTAGTGATTTATTTATGCGGCTTCAGCATTGGGATCAGTTCGCTCTAGCTCCAATGATGCAGCAAGCAGCGCTAAGCGAGCAACCACACCATATAGATAGAAGCGATTTGGAGCGGCACTACCCGGCTTAGCTCCGAGATCAGGCATCGAGTTTTGCTCGAAGGCTAGAGGCACAAAATGCATACCTGGAGCATTCAGGTTCTCATCTGGTCCACGGTCAGTATGAACGCGATAGAAGCCGCCAATGACATAACGATCGATCATGTACACCACCGGTTCAGCAACCGCTTCATTGACCTTCTCAAAGGTATAAACACCCTCCTGAATCAGTACATCACTGACTTCAAGACCTTCCTTGACCACACTCATCTTATTGCGGTCTTTACGATTCAAGCCCTTTAACTGCGAGGGATCATTCACTACCATCACGCCCATGCCGTAAGTACCGGCATCAGCTTTTACGACAACATAAGGCTTCTCTTTAATACCGTATTCACGATACTTCTTAGCGGTCTTTTTTAAAACTTGCTCTACAGCAGTTTGAAGTTCGTCTTCACCCTTACGCTCGTGGAAATTAATATTGGAGCAACTAGTAAAGTAAGGATTAATCATCCATGGATCGATATCCACTACTTTGGCAAATTTCTTTGCCACCTCTTCATATGCGGCAAAGTGATTAGATTTACGACGCACATGCCAACCAGCGTGCAAGCCTGGCAGCAAGTACTGCTCATAGATATTTTCCAAAATCGGAGGGATGCCTGCGGATAAGTCGTTATTTAATAGGATCGAGCAAGGATCAAAATCTTTTAGGCCTAAGCGTTGCTTCTTGAGACCCAATCGAGAAAGCGGCTCCATCAACAAGCGATTGCCATCAGGCAAGTCAATCCAGGTTGGCTTTTTAATTTCTTCGGAGAAGGTACCTAGTCGAACATTCAATCCAGCTTGACGCAAAATCGAAGACAAGCGCGCAATATTCTGCAAATAGAAAGTATTGCGTGTATGTCGTTCTGGTATCAGCAATAAGTTTTTAGCCTCAGGACAAATCTTCTCAATGGCAGCCATGGCAGCTTGAACAGCAAGCGGCAACATCTGTGGTGAAAGGTTATTAAACCCTCCAGGGAAAAGATTGGTGTCAACTGGGGCTAACTTAAAACCAGAATTGCGTAAATCGACAGAACAGTAGAAAGGCGGGGTATGTTCTTGCCACTCCAGCCTGAACCAACGCTCAATGGTTGGGGTCGCTTCTAGAACCTTTGACTCTAATTCGAGCAAAGGGCCGGTGAGTGCAGTAATGAGATGTGGAACCATTCCACCATTGTAAGATTATTAAAAGAAAGACGCGGGATCCGAGGATCCCGCGCTTAAAACTAGGCAGCCAACCAGGGCCACCCAGTGAGGGGTAAATCTACTGATTAAGACTCGTAAGCAGTCTCACCGTGTGAGCTGATATCCAAGCCTTCGCGCTCTTCTTCTTCCTTAACGCGCAAACCAATCACGATATCGATCAATTTGAAGGCTACGAAAGAAACTACGCCAGACCAAATTACAGTGGTAATCACGCCTTGAGCCTGGATCCACAATTGGCTAGCAATTGAGTAATCAGGAGCAACAGCGTTAGCCACATAATCCCAAATACCAGATCCGCCTAATGCTGGGTCAGCAAATACACCGGTCAACAATGCACCAGTAATACCGCCTACGCCGTGAACACCAAATACGTCTAAGCTGTCGTCTGAGCCCAAAATCTTCTTGAGACCAGTAACACCCCAGAGGCAAACTACACCAGCAACTAAGCCAATGATGATTGAACCCATTGGGCCAGCAAATCCAGCCGCAGGAGTAATTGCAACCAAACCAGCTACGCAACCAGATGCAGCACCTAACATTGATGGCTTACCTTTGAGAACCCACTCAGCAACTGACCAACCCAATACAGCAGCAGCAGTAGCTAAATAAGTATTCACGAATGCCAAGGCAGCACTACCGTTTGCTTCAAGAGCTGAACCGGCATTGAAACCAAACCAGCCGAACCATAAGAGAGCAGCGCCAGCCATTACATAAACTAAGTTATGTGGCTTCATTGCTTCTTTGCCGTAGCCCAAACGCTTGCCGATAACAAAGGAGCCAACCAAACCAGCGATCGCAGCATTGATATGCACAACAGTTCCGCCAGCAAAGTCGAGAACACCTTTTTGCCACAACCAACCAGCACGAGCAGTAATTGCTTCGAGTGATGCAGCATCTTTGATGTCATCTGGACCAGGCCAGAACCAAACCATGTGAGCGATTGGTAAGTAGCTGAAAGTAAACCAAATCACCATAAACACTAAGATTGCAGAAAACTTAGCGCGTTCAGCAAAAGAACCAATGATCAAGCAGCAAGTGATTGTTGCGAACACTGCTTGGAAAGCCATAAATACATACTCAGGAATCACAACACCCTTACTAAAGGTTGCCGCTACTGAGTCTGGATTCATGCCGCCCAAGAAGAGGCGATCTAATCCACCGATGAATGCCCCGCCTTCCGTGAATGCAAAGCTATAGCCATAAATCGCCCATAGCACTGAAATCAAAGAGAAGACCATGAAACATTGCATGCAGATAGACAAGATGTTCTTGCTACGTGTTAAGCCGCCGTAGAACAACGCCAAGCCAGGAAGTGTCATCAACAGCACTAGTGCTGTACAAACCATCATCCAAGCAGTGTCACCTTTATTGCACTTTTCAGAGCAAAGAACAGGAGCAGGTTCTGCAGCAGCAGGAGTAGCAGCAGGAGCTGTTACAGCTGGTTTTTTTACTTCATCAGCATGCGCTGGCGAAGTAACCATTACACCAGTAGCGCCAATAGCCAAGGCCATAGCACCACCAGCAACGAGTCGTTTCATCCAAGTTAACATTTTGAACCTCTCTTTAAAGTGCTGACGCGCCGGTTTCACCGGTACGAATACGAATGACGTGCTCAACTGGTGAGACAAAAATCTTGCCATCACCAATCTTGCCAGTACGTGCTGATTTTTCAATTGCTTCAATCGCACGCTCCAAGATGCCATCTTCAACAGCAGCTTCAATTTTTACTTTAGGTAAAAAGTCGACAACATACTCAGCACCGCGATACAACTCAGTGTGACCTTTTTGACGACCAAAGCCTTTAACTTCAGTGACGGTAATGCCCGAAACTCCCACTTCCGAGAGAGCTTCGCGCACTTCGTCAAGCTTGAAGGGCTTGATGATTGCGGTAATTAATTTCATGTGTTTCTCCGTTCAGAGTGGAAATTAGAAAGTTTTTGTGAGTGAAACAATGCCTGTTTGACCGCCAAGGTTACGTCCAGTTGGTGAAGGATAAGCATATGAACCGCCGCTACCTTGTTTAACGTTTGTACCAACATAAGCTGCTGAAGCAGACAAGCCGCCTCCGAAGTCTTTAGTAAGTCCCAGCTTCCAATCAGTGTAGCTAGCAGTAGCTTGTTGAGCTGTATAGTACTGGCCAGCAATTCTTTGCATACCTACGTGTGCATTGGCAGTAATACCCCAAATACCAGTATCGTAATTGCCTGTTAAATCAAGGTAGCTTGATCCAGTACTGCTTACAAAGCCGAAAGTGTTGCTTAATGCATAAGAGAATTTCAAGAAACCAGTAACTGGTCCAAATGTTGCATTTTGAGCAGCGTAAATTTCTGTTGTATTTGGATTCACTGAACCGGCAATAATTCCACTAGTTGGGTAGTAGTACTGCAAGATACCGAAATCAGATGCAAAACCTTCTGCAATCAACTCCTTCTTAAAGCCACCGTAGAAGTCCATTTCGATAGGGGCACTCTTAGCTGCGCCAGCATCAGACACCCAACTAATTGATGAGTTCCAGTTGCCAATGTAGAAACCACTTTCGTGGGCATAATCAAAGCCGCCTTGAATGGCTGGCTTGTAGTTTGATTGTGAGATACCACGATAGATGTAGTTATTTGTTACGGTAACGTTAGCTGTAACTGGGCTTACCTCTGGTGCCGCTGGCTCATCAGCCGCGAATGCTACAGTCGAAAGACCTGCCAACAAAGCTACTGCTGCTGCAGAGATTGCTGTCTTTTGCAAAGTTTTCATGAACTACTCCTTACTGGTTGTAATAAAAAATGGGTTGAATGCTTATTGCATGGGGTGATATTGAATCCCCAGGGGTTCATAGCTTTGCCACAAATCCCCCAAATAAGGCAAATGCCCTTTTTTGGTGCTAAATAATGCACCTCAAAGGTGAATATGGGGCATTTATCGGGTTTTAACCCCTTTTTGGGCAGTTTTACGCATACAACTTAAAATACGAATGTGTATCTTTTCTGCAACTCTCAATAGAACTGCGATCTCTCATCATGCAAAAACCAGGCGAAATCCTCGAACAAATCCAACGTATCGCTAACGATATGCAGAACAAAGTTGGTGATGCGATCCGCAATTCGCCAGCTCAAGAAATTGAAAAGAATGTACGCGCCATGATGAACCAAGGATTTCAGAAAATGGACTTGGTTACACGCGAAGAGTTTGAGCTACAAACTAAAGTGCTCGCCAAGACACGTGAAAAGCTAGAAGCGCTTGAAGCTAAAGTTGCTGCACTAGAAAAACAATAATTAAATGATCTTCTCTTCAGACTACTCTGGAGAAAAATCACTAAAGAAGTTTTCATACTCTTCTTTAGACAACAAAGTTTTTGCATTCTCCGTGCCTGCATTCATATGCAGCACTGATATTTGATAAACCCAGATATCACCATTCGGCGCAACTCGATTGATCCAACGAACGCGCATGAGTTGCTGTGATTTACCGCTGGATTTCAAATCCAGAAAATAATCTTTGATCGGCAAACGCTGTCGGTCTGCTATTTTATAAAAAGCATCCTCAACAGTGACAACGCCACCAGATGCTTTTGCCCTGTCAATTAAGTTAGCCTGTAATTGCGAAAGTAACTTACTTAGTGAGGCACTTTGATTGGCCGGCAACTGGATAGTGCTAACCGAGTAAATATCATCATCAATTTTTACCGCCTCAAGTGTCTGTAAGAGTTCTTGATCAAGATAAGGAATGCGGCGCTCTAATTTATCTGGCTTGCCAGGAAATAAAGCGGTATATCTTTCTTGCGGCGCTTGGACTGTACGCCAATCTAATTTAGGACTACATGCAATGAGAAAAATGAAAGCCGCTAGTACGGTGGCGGCCTTAGAAAGCAGTCTAAACAACCCCAGCTCCGTGCGCCTGTTGATCTGCGTGATAGCTTGAGCGCACCATAGCGCCTACAGCCGCATGAGAGAAGCCCATTTCATACGCCTTTTCCTCAAACATCTTAAAGACGTCGGGATGAACGTAACGCGTAACAGGTAGATGATGTCCTGACGGGGCCAGATACTGACCAATAGTGAGCATGTCGATATTGTGCTCACGCATATCGCGCATCACTTCTAAGATTTCTTCATCTGTTTCACCAAGGCCAACCATCAAACCGCTTTTAGTAGGGACATGTGGGAAACGCTCTTTAAAGTCTTTCAAGAGCTTCAACGAATGCAAGTAATCTGCACCCGGTCTAGCCTGTTTGTATAAACGAGGCACCGTTTCGAGGTTGTGATTCATCACATCAGGCAAACCACTAGGTGCATGCTCAGCAAAAATATCTAACGCTTTATCTAGGCGGCCACGAAAATCTGGGACCAATACTTCAATACGAGTATTCGGGGAGAGTTCACGTGATTGAGAAATGCAATCAACATAGTGCATTGCACCGCCATCACGCAGATCATCACGATCTACGCTCGTAATCACCACATAGTTCAGTTTGAGCGCAGCAATAGTACGCGCTAAATTAGCAGGCTCTTTTGTATCAAGAGGATCTGGTCTGCCATGGCCTACGTCACAGAAAGGGCAGCGACGCGTGCACTTGTCACCCATAATCATGAATGTAGCAGTTCCTTTACCAAAGCATTCACCAATATTGGGACAGCTGGCTTCTTCGCAAACGGTTACCAACTCGTTCTCGCGCAAAATCTTTTTGATTTCAGAAAAGCGGGAGTTATTTGAGGCCGCCTTCACCCGAATCCAATCAGGCTTTTTCAATACCTCTGTTAAAGGAATGATTTTGATCGGAATGCGCGCAGTCTTCTCGCTCGATTTTTGTTTACGTGATGCGTCGTAATTGAGGTCTTGGCGCGCCTCGATGGGTGTCTTGGTGTCAGGCTTATTTGTGGTCATGATGGCATCAGTTGCTTTTGTAAATGCTGCAAAAGCCTTTGGCTAATAGTGTCTACATTGTCCTTGATCCCAAGAGTTTGCATGTCGACTGTCTTTAAACCCTCATACCCACAGGGGTGGATACGCTGAAAGGCCTCTAAATCGGTAGCGACATTCAGGGCTAGACCATGATAGGAGCAGCTTTTGGAGACTTTGAGGCCCAAGGCCGCCACCTTAGCGCCAATCCATTCTGAGGGTACTCCTGGCTGCTGAGAGACGTAAATTCCTGGAGCCCCCTGATGCCTTTCAGCCTTAATCCCAAAATCTGCGAGCGTATCTATCAGCGCTTGCTCTATACGAGAGACCAATTCTTTTACGAAAATCCCCAAACGCTTTAGATCTAGCAAAAGATAAACCACGATTTGGCCTGGCCCGTGATAGGTGATCTCTCCACCCCGATCTACTTGCACGAGTGGAATTTGATTGCTGGGTGAATGCAAGTTACCCGCATCACCCGCCAAACCTAAAGTGAAAACAGGAGGATGCTCTAGGACCCAAATTTCATCGGGCGTTTCGTTAGTGCGCTCTTTAGTAAAGAGTTTCATCGCCTCATACGTAGAGGCGTAATCTGCTAAACCCAATTGTTTTACTAAAGCTGCCATGAATTAATTACAGAACAACACTAACCAATGGATGGGTAGACAAGGTTCTGTACAGCTCATCTAACTGTTCACGACTAGTAGCAGTAATTGGCAAAGTAATGCCGAGGTAATTTCCATCCTTAGAAGGGCGCTGCTCAACCTTACTCTCATCAAACGTAGGATCAAATTGTTTGGCAATATGCACTATCGCTGGAAGATATTCTGGGTTTGCTTTACCCATGACCTTGATGGGAAATAAGGATGGGTACTCGATTAATGATTTTTCTTCGGCCATATTGTCTTTCTATTTCTAATTACTTACGATGATCTGGCATGCCCAACCACGCGCCAGTAATGATGTTGCGAATGCAATGCAAGCGGCGATGGAAAAAGTGATCTGCGCCAGGCACTACTTGCACAGTCAACTCTTGCGGACGCGCCCAATCTAAAACATCAATCAAAGGAATGGTTTCATCCAACTCCCCATGAATCAAAATCGTATCCGCGGGTACTGGCGCCAGAGTCCATTTGCCTGCGGCGCTACCCACCATTACCAGGCGCTCAGCTGGACGGCCTAATTCTGAAAGCCTTTGCACTAAGTGACTACCAACAAAGCTTCCAAAAGAAAAACCTGAAACTACTAGCGGCAGAGTATTCGCCCCTCCTATCCAGGATTGATTCGCAGTTGCTTCAAATTGACTCCAGCTTGATGGTGTTCGCATCCAATCGGTTACATGAAGCAAGTCCTCTAACTCACCAACGCCATCGTCATGAACGCCTTCGGTTCCGCCTACACCACGAAAGTTTGGGCGCACGCTCACGTAACCCAACTGGTTAAAAGCACGTGCCATGGTTTGCGCTACCTTGTTATCCATCGTTCCACCCATCAATGGATGGGGATGTGCAACAAGTGCTAAGCCACGAACGGCAAATGCAGGATCATTTTTTAATTCATCTGGCAGATCAATAGACATTTCCATTGATCCAACAATGCCTTCAATCTGAATTACTTTTGTACGGCTATTCATAAAAAACTTTCAACTCTCTGTAATGGCTAGACTAATTGCAAGCGCTCTACTGGACGCCCTGCGATTAAATGAGACTGGATGATTTCTTCAACATCATCCACATCAACCATGGTGTACCAGACGCCGTCTGGGTAGACGACCATGACAGGACCGTCAGCACAGCGATCTAGGCAACCCGCCTTATTCACGCGTATTTTCCCTGGGCCCGCAAGACCAAGCTCTTTCACTCTTTTCTTGGCGTAGTCAAATAAGGCAAAAGCATTGTGCTGATCACAACAATCCTCACCATTGGCGCGCTGATTGAGACAAAAAAATAGGTGGTGTGAAAAACTCATAGAAAAATTATATTCATCAATGTTTCGGTTTAAATTCAACGGCACTTCGAACCATCCAAATCAGCGCCAAAGGTAACCATACTACGGAAACCCATTGCATCAACTCATTAAAGTGCAATAGGCGTCCTTGATACCAGTGTCTGAGCGTCAGAATGAAATATGGATTGTCTGGCAAAACATTGACCGCTATTGTGGTTCCCAGCAAGCAAATCAAAGCCAGCCAAAACTTAGTTGCTTGCTTAAATCGCAAGGCCCATCTTAATAAGATGCTACCTATTACCATTCCCCAGAGCGCGCCGGCTGTAAACCAGATCAAACTAAACTCAGTGCCAAATTGAAGGGCGGTAAATAAAGTCTTTACCATCACTGTTAGGCCAAGCAGTCCATTGAGAATGCGCCACTGGGGGGCTTTGGTGCGCAAACCCAGAGAGAGCAACAAGGCCACTCCAAGCCAGCTTAGCGAGGTAATTGCCGCCTCTTGAATGACCTGATTAATCACCACAGTACCCCAATCAACGGAGCCAAAGATGGCATGCCCCCATACGCCCGTACCAAGCCAAGAGCTTTGTGGATAAATTTGTGACCAGGGAAATAATAAGAACAGGGCACATGCTGCCCAATTAAGGCCAAACCATTGATCAAAGCGCCGACGAATTGCGCTTCCAGAAAGCCATTGTGGTCCTAGCGGAATCGCTAATAAGCCACCTAACAACCCTCCTAATATATTGGCCCACCAGTCCATCTGACTCGGTATGCGAGTAGGCAGCCAAGACTGCAAAGTTTCTACACCTAGCGCCAGGCCAGCACTCAAGCTAAGGGCAATTCCAAGAGCTACGTAGTTACGCCAACGGGGATAGGCAGCAAACATCACCAAAAATCCGAATGGAATGTAAGCCAAGATATTGACCGATACATCAAATAAAGTCATAAAACGAGGCAAAGGAGCATCCAACCATGCCCAAGCAAAGATCCCATTCTGAAAATCAAAGTCAAAGGGGTTCAGGCTTACGTAGATGATCAAAAGCGCGTAGCTTAAGCTCATAGCCCTCGCTAAGGGCATAGCCTGTAGTGGCCATACCAGCTTCCGAGGTCGTTGATCTTTTTGATCCATCCCACAATTCTAGGTCAGACCTTTCTACAATGGCGGAATGACTGCAAATTGCATACTTGAGCGCGTTACTGAGACTAAATCCACCAATGATGATCTTATGAGTCGCTGGCGTGCAGGGGAACTCATTGATCCAGTGGCTCGGATTGCCCACAAACAAACTGCGGGCAAGGGCCGGGCAGGCCGAGCATGGCTAGCCAACCCCGAGGACTCACTTTGCTTCTCTCTCGCATTTCCATTTAAAAGAACTCCGGCCGAACTCAGCGGACTGAGTTTATTGGTTGGTCTTGCAGTGATAGACGGTATTGCACAAGCTTGCAACCTGAGCGAGGAAGAGCTTCAACAGGCCGGCCTGCAACTGAAATGGCCCAATGACTTATTGCTGAACAAGCATAAACTCGGCGGCATCCTTATTGAAGGCGGCCAAGCAAAATCGGGTGATCTTACTTGGATGGTTATTGGGGTTGGTATTAACTTGCGCAATCCAGAAACAATTGAAGCAAATCTAGATACTGGACTGAAAGTGGGCTCACTTGCTCAGCTGACAAAATTACTTCCTGATACAGAATATCTCTGGCTCAAACTAATCGCCTCACTCGAACATAGTCTTGCAGAATTTGACCTGCATGGATTTAAGTTCTACAAAGAACGTTGGATGAGCTGGGATGCTTATCGAGATCAGGCCGTGTACATTTCGGGCGCTGGTAAAGAGGCTATTTATGGCATTGCAAAAGGTGTGGATGAGACAGGGGCATTACTATTGCAACAAGAAAAAAAAATCATCGCCATTCATGCGGGTGATGTTTCTTTGCGGATTCAATCATGAGCCTTTATTTATTTTTTGATGTTGGTAATACGCGCCTGAAGTGGGCGGCTGTGGAGTCAACACAAAATCCTAGCGCTCAACAAAAAAAATTGTGGGCATACTCGGGCTCCATTAGTAGCAAGTCTTTGCAATCAGCAGAACATCGAGCTGAGTTGGCTGACTATATTGCTAAAACCTTACCGAAACCTACAGCTATTGGTTTTGCCTGCGTTGCTGGCCAAGCAGCCATGGCCAATCTCAAATCACTATTTCCGCAATGGAGTGATTTGGATTGGAGGCAGCTCAAAGGGGATAGCGCTTATGCTGGGATGCGTAGCCTGTATCAAGATCCCAGAAAGCTCGGCGCTGACCGCTGGGCCGCGCTGATTGGGGCACGCGTCTTATCGAATAAAAACACCTTGCTTGTGAATACCGGTACTGCTACTACCATTGATTTACTCGGTTCTAACGGCGTACATTACGGTGGATGGATTTTGCCTGGTCTTGGATTAATGCAAGAAAGTTTGGCAAACAATACTGCGCAGCTAGGCTTGGCTACACGCGCAGAACATCATGGGTTTGGACTCTCCACTAACGACGCAATCATTGGAGGTTGCGATGCAGCGCAAATTGGTGCAATTCTGTATGGCATACAACATGCAAAAGAGTTAAATTTTCCCATCGAAAAAATTTGGCTTGATGGCGGTAATGCCAAGGTCCTAGCGCAAGAAATTACAAAAAATAATTTACCAATCAAGCGGGCCGTAGAAGTAACCGAAGGATTAGTACTTCGAGGTATTTGGGCGTGGTTACTGCAAAACCTTTAAGAGCGGATCTTACCCAATAAGCTTGTAGTTGAGCGCTCGTATAGGAAAGGGATCGCAACTGCTTTACCACCCCAACTTTTTACCAGATGGGTTTCTGCCAAAGTATCGATATCGTAATCACCACCCTTGACGTAAATATCAGGACGAATTTTTTCAATCAAATTGACTGGTGTTTGTTCAGTAAACAACATCGTCATATCCACGCTTTCCAATGCAGCCAATAATGCCTGGCGATCAGCCTCTGAATTAATAGGCCTGTCGTCGCCTTTACCCAACATTTTCACTGAGGCATCAGAATTCACACCCACGACCAAGCTAGCCCCCAAGGCGCGGGCCTGGGCCAAATAGCTGGCATGGCCACGGTGCAGGATATCGAAGACTCCATTAGTAAATACCAATGGTCTAGGAAGATTTTCCAGGCGAGCAGCAAGCTGTTCTGGTGAGCAGACTTTTGCTTCAAAAGAGGGGGGTGGCAAATGACTCATAACCCAATATTAATGGCAATCTTGCGAGGCCAGCGATATTACCCAGAATGTCTTAGACTTGGCTTCTCACTCGTGAATAAAAAAGGTGCAATATGCCTCGTTTTGTAATGAACTGCCTATTTGGGCTATTTGCATTCTTGTCTGGATTTCAGCTTGCCAATGCTGCGCCCACTTGCAGCCCCCTGCTCTCCCATACCTTTCCTCGCCTGCAGGATGAAGCGCCGCAAAACCTTTGTCAATACCAAGGGAAAGTCATATTGGTAGTAAATACAGCCAGCTTTTGCGGCTTTACAAGCCAATATGAAGGTCTTGAGAAGATTTACGCCAAATACAAAGAGCAAGGCTTTGTCATTCTGGGCTTTCCTTCTAATGACTTCGGGCAACAGGAGCCTGGCAGCAATAAAGAGATAGCCGATTTCTGCAAGAACACCTATGACGTGAAATTTCCGATGTTTGCTAAGAGTGGGGTTTCCGGCAGCAACCCAAATCCATTATTTAAGATGTTGATAGCTAAAACTGGCACAACTCCAAAATGGAATTTTTATAAGTATTTAATCGATCGAAATGGTAATGTGGTTGATTCGTTTGGAAGCGTTACCAAACCCACCAGTAGCAGCATGACAAATGAAGTTGAAAAGCTTTTAGGAGAAAAAGCTCGGTGAGTAAAAAAAGAATTGCCATTATTGGCGCAGGCATCTCTGGATTAGGCTGTGCCTACGCCTTAAGACAACATCCTGAATTTGAAATTACCTTATATGAAGCTGGCGATCACATTGGTGGCCACAGCAATACTGTCGATATCACTTGCAACATCGGTGGCAAAGACATCACACATGGCGTAGACACTGGTTTCCTGGTATTTAACCGCAAAACTTATCCACGTCTCGTTCGTTTATTCGAAGAAATTCAAGCGCCAGTAGCCCCCTCAGAAATGTCGTTTTCCGTATCGATTGATACAGCCAACAAATCTGGGACGGGGAAAAAGATTGAATGGGCTGGTAATGACATCAATTCTTTTTTTGGACAAAGATCCAATCTCCTGTCTCCATCATTTTGGAGGATGGCTTATGACATCATGCGTTTTAATCGTTTGGCCACTCAGTTAGCGCATGATCAAATTGAAGCTGGTCATCAATATAAAGAGCCTGATGAAAAAATTGCCGATTTTTTAAAACGTCATCGCTTCAGCCAAAGCTTTAAAGAAAATTACTTTTTACCCATGATCGGTGCCATCTGGTCTTGTTCAATCGAACAGATGCTAGAGTTCCCCATTCAAACCATGGTGCGCTTCTGCCATAACCACGGCCTTTTGCAAATCCAAAATCGTCCGCAATGGTTGACCATCAAGGGCGGTTCACGAGAATATGTAAAGCGCCTTGTGACAGCACTAGAAAAGCATGGGGTTGCCATTAAAAGGGAATGTGTCCTGAGAGTAAATACAGGTCATGATGGCGGGCCAGTTGAGGTTATCAGTCAGGCTGGCTCGGCTCACTTCGATGAAGTCATCATGGCTTGTCATAGCGACCAAACACTAGATTTAGTTCATGGCATTGACCAACAATCAAGAAATATCCTGGCATCAGTTCCATACCAAAAGAATCGAGCAATATTACATACCGATATTCGCTTCTTGCCAGACGCAAAACGTTGTTGGGCTGCCTGGAATTACACCGCCAAATCTGGTGCCAAACCAGACACAAAGCAACATGTCAGCGTTAACTACTTAATTAATCGTCTACAACCTCTGCCAGCTCAACTTCAAGATACCCAAATTATTGTGAGCTTAAATCCCTCGGAAGAGCCAGATCCAAAGCTTGTGTATCAAGAGATTCACTATTCACACCCTGTCTTTGATATGAGTGCGATACAAGCTCAGAAGGAACTACCCTTAATTCAGGGCACAGCATCGATTTGGTATTGCGGCGCCTGGACGGGGTTTGGGTTTCATGAAGATGGTTTACGCTCCGGAGAATTAGTGGCAGAAGCTTTAATTGAAAGCATTCATCAGCCGATCAAAACCAAACAAGATGTGTAGTTGATGTCAGATGCCAAAATTAACTTTGGGGTAGTAAAACACCAGCGCTTGAGGCCGGCTAAGAATGCCTTTGGTTATGGGGTTTTCACCATCTCCATCCCTATGCGTACTCGCAATGCTAACCCGAATTTACTGAGTCAGAACGGCTTAAGCGATAACCGTTGGGGCCTCTGTGCATTTTTTGATAAGGACCATGGCTTAGGAGAATCCAATAGCCTTGCTTGGATCGAAAAGATTCTGGCAGATAATCATGTACAGCATATCGATGGAGAAATTTGGCTTCAGACTTTTCCAAGGGTATTGGGTTACGTCTTTAATCCCGTGAGCTTTTGGATCTGCACGCGCGCTGACGGCAAAGTACAAGCGGTACTGGCTGAGGTTAACAATACCTTTGGTGAGCGTCATTGCTATTTACTACACAAAGATTCGGGTAAGGCATTGCACTCTGGCGAAACACTTAGTAGTGAAAAGGTATTTCACGTTTCACCATTTTGCGCGGTACGTGGTGATTACCATTTCCGCTTCTTATTTCCGCAAGATAGTAGTAGCGGCAAGAATAATGTCTGTCGCATTGAGCTTCATGAGGACGGCCAACCCCTCATCAACACCAGCATTAGTGGCATCAGCCACCCACTTAGTCGCGCCAATATCATTCTGGCCTTACTTCGCTACCCTTTAATGAGCGTGGGCGTCATTTTTCGAATACATTGGCAAGCATTGAAATTGTGGGTAAAAGGTGTACCCTTTCACTCAAAGCCTAAACCACCAGAACTTGAAGTTAGCAGATGAATCGTCCAGGACAATCCCTTCTCTCCAGACTCAACTTTTCTCGTCCGCAAGGGCGGGATAGCGCTTCGCCACAACACCAAATTAAAGCTAAGGCACTCTTAACTCTTTTGACGAAGCTAAGCAGTGGCCATTTAAAGCTTACCCTTCCCAATGGCGAAAAGCGCGAGTTTGGCATTCAAAGTGATCAATTACATGCGGAAATTCATATCTTGGAGTGGTCTGTATTTAAAGAGATCATGTCCCACGGAGATATTGGATTTGCCGAGAGCTACATTCAGGGCAAATGGAATACCCCCGACCTTAAGGCGCTCCTTGAGCTAGCCATACGCAACCGAACCATTTTAGAAAAAGCCATCTATGGCAATTGGTATGGCTCGATTTTTTATCGACTAAAGCATTGGTTGCGTGATAACAGCAAAGCGGGAAGTCGCAAGAATATTCATGCGCACTATGACCTAGGCAATGCTTTTTATACGCTGTGGCTTGATCCCACGATGAGCTACTCGAGCGCCTGGTTTTCTGAAGGCGCTCAGCAAGTCTTAGCTGATGCGCAGCGTGCGAAGATTGGGCGCATTCTAGATTCCTTAAAGACTACGCCAGGGGAGCACATACTTGAAATTGGTTGTGGCTGGGGCGGCGTTATGGAGGAGTCTCTTCGTAACAAGAGAGCCATTACCGGCCTAACTCTATCTACAGAGCAAAAAGTATTTGCAGAGGAACGTTTGCTAGAAGTGCAAAGTCAAATTGCTAACCCTCCTAGATTTGAAGTGCGCCTTCAGGACTATCGTGATTGCCAAGAAAAATTTGATGGCATTGCTTCCGTCGAAATGTTTGAGGCAGTTGGTGAAAAACATTGGCCGGAGTATTTTGAAACGATTGCTCATTGCCTAAAAGCGGGTGGCAAAGCTTGCATTCAGACGATTGTGATTGCCGAGGATCTTTTTGATCGCTACAGACGCAACACTGACTTTATTCAACAGTATGTATTTCCTGGTGGCATGCTACCCTCTAGGGCAAGTTTTAAAGCGAGCGCTGCTAAAGCTGGATTACGAATTGATAACGAGTTCGCCTTTGGCGGAGATTACGCAAGAACTCTTTGCTTGTGGCGTGATAGCTTTAATCAAAAACTGCAAGAGGTACGCCAACTTGGCTTTGATGAAGCATTTATACGTCTTTGGAACTTCTATCTCATGTATTGTGCCGCTGGCTTTACTGAGCGTAATATCGATGTAGTGCAATTCACATTGAGCCATCAATCTTCACCAGCATCTTCTGATACATTAAGCGCATGAAACAAAGCGGAATAGCTCACTTCTCAGGCAAAAGAGTCTGGGTCATAGGCGCATCCAGCGGTATTGGTGAAGCTTGTGCGAAAACCCTTCTTCTCAAGGGCGCTAAAGTAGCGCTTTCCAGCCGAAGAGCTGAACGATTAAATGAAATTGCCAGTACTGCAGAGGTTGATCAATCACTCGTTATTCCATTGGATGTCACAGATGATGCTCAACTGCAAGATGGCTATAAAACCATTATGAAGGCCTGGGATGGGGTTGATCTGCTCCTTTTTGTATCGGGCATGTATGTACCACTACGCGCAGATAATTTTGATATCAAGGTTGCCGAGAAGATCATTGATGCAAACCTTTTAGGACCAATGAGAGCGGTTGCTCTAGTGGTACCGGAAATGCTCAAAGCTCACTCAGGACATATTGCTATTGTTGGCAGTGTTGCAGGTTATAGCGGTCTGCCAAAAGCTTTGGCTTATGGCCCAAGTAAAGCTGCCATCATTAATTTTTGTGAGAATTTATATTACGACTTGCTGCCGACAGGAGTCAGTGTGCACATGATCTCGCCAGGATTTGTAGCTACTGAGGCTACCGCAAAAAATGACTTTGAAATGCCAGCCTTAATTAGTGCCGAGGAAGCAGCCAGTGAGATATTGGCCGGCATTCAGAAGGGAGAGTTTGATATTCACTTCCCTAAGCGATTCACAAGATTCTTAAAGTTTCTGAGAATCTTGCCTTACCCAATCTACTTTTGGATTGTGCACCGCTTCGTCAAAATTTAAGCGGCGCTAAAGTGTTACGTAGCAAGCTGTTTCGAATTTACTACTTGTACTTATCTTTACGAATTTTCTCTTCTAGATAACCCATTACTGCGATTGCTTTAGCCTTAGATCCAGCAATGGATGGTGATGTTACGTACTTGCCTTGCATCACAACGGTTGGCACTCCATCAATACGATAGGCTTCCGTCAATTGCTTGGCAGCACGTGCTTTAGAAACTACTGCAAAAGAGCGATAGGTCGCCAAGAAGGTATTGCGATCAATGCCTTGAGACGCAACCCAATCTGCGATCTCCGTCTCCGTGAGGAGATGTTTATTTTCTTTGTGTATTGCGTACATGACTTTTTCATTTAGAGCATCAGCTTTGCCCATCGACTCTAGAGCGTAGTACATCTGACTATGCGGCAAAAAGTCATCGCGAAAGGCTACAGGGACTCTTTTGAAAACAACGTCTTTAGGTTGACGCTTTACCCAGCTACTGAGCTCAGGCTCAAAGTCATAGCAATGTGGGCAACCATACCAAAAGAATTCAATAACTTCTACTTTTCCCTTGGTTTCGACCGGCTGCGCAACAGGCAATATACGGTAATCAAAACCTTCTTCGATTTTTTGAGCTTGTGCGCTAGCGAAACTACTTAAAGAAAGCAGTGCTAATAAAGTAATGAATCTTTTGCTGAATGAAATCATGATTTACTGGATTTGATTAAGGTTGGTTTAATGCCAATGCCACTCAATTTATCTCGCACTGAGTTGCTCTCATCAACACTGTTGTAAGGACCTACACGTACGCGCCAAAGAGTATTCCCGTCACTTGTGACTTCACTTAGCTGGGCTTGAATTCCCTGAATAGCTAAATTCGCTTTTTGCGCATCTGCATCAGCACGCTTTGTAAACGCACCCACTTGCAAGAAATACATGGCGTCTGATTTGCTTGCAGGGGATGCGTCCGCTGGCTTGTCAGCAGTTTTCTTGCCATTTACCAAATCTCCAATCGGATCGGGTGACGCAGGGGCGGGTGATTTACCCTGGAGCGGCTTATTCAAATCTACAGGCTCAGCAGGGGCGCCCGCTTCACCCTCCGCAGGTGCTGTAGAAGGCTTAATCATCAAAGGCAGACTTGGGGCACGCATCCCCGGTCTTTCTTGAGGGGTATTTTTAGAAAGATAAAAGGCAATGACAAAGGCGATTCCAAGGCCGACGCCCAAACCCAAAATAAAGCCGAGAATAGTGCCGCCGTATTGGGAGTTTTGTTGATTCGGTGTTTTCATCATTTCCTCATCTTACATCTTCACTTCATACCTCGCTATTACATCTTTATTGGCGCAGATACCCCGAGTACTTTTAAGCCATTTTGTAGAACTTGTCGGGTTGCTAGCAGCAATGCAAGACGCGCTTGCTTTAAGTTTTGATCGTCAACCAAGACACGATCCGCGTTATAGAAGGCATGGAAATCACCAGCCAAGTCACGCAGGTAAAAAGCCAATGCATGGGGCGCTAATTCTTCGGCAGCGGCCGTCAGAACCTCTGGGTATTCTGCCAAACGACGCAGCAAATGATCCGATGCTTTACTTTGTAAGAGCGATAAATCAGCCGTAGCCAAATCCGATACTTGGCCACCCCACTGTTGCAAGATTGAATTAATTCGCGCATGCGCATACTGAACATAGAACACTGGGTTCTCATCGTTTTGCTGCAAGGCTAAATCAATATCAAAAACGAACTCGGTATCTGCTTTACGCGAAATCAAGAAAAAGCGCACGGCATCGCGACCGCGCTGCAAAGCCAATTCCCTCTCTTCTGGCGTCATCTCTGGAGTAACGCCGCCTGACCATTCAACCAAATCACGCACAGTGACATATGAGCCCGCACGCTTAGAAATTTTGACTTCTTCACCATGGCGCATAACCGTAACCATCTTATGCAGCACATACTCTGGATACGTTTTAGGAATATCCCAGCCGCGGTTCTGCGCTACACCTTGCAGGCCCGAGCGTACACGGGCAATCGTGCCATGGTGATCGCTACCCTGCACATTAATCACTTTCTGAAAGCCGCGATTCCACTTGCTGGTGTGATACGCCACATCAGGCACAAAGTAGGTAAAGCTACCATCAGACTTACGCATCACGCGATCTTTATCGTCACCATCATCCGTACTCTTCAACCAGAGCGCACCTTCGGATTCATAGGTCTTGCCAATGCTTTGTAAGTCGCCAACAATTTGTGCAACACTACCGTCGGTATATAGAGAGGACTCTAAGTAATAGCAATCAAATTTCACGCCAAAAGTTTTTAAATCAATGTCTTGTTCATTACGCAAATAAGCAACCGCAAATTGGCGAATAGCTTCAAGATCATCTTTAAATTCTGGAGAAGATTTAAATGCGCTAGCAATCTCCGCAATATATTCACCGTTATACGCCTGCTCAGGCCACTTGGCATCACCTGGCTTCAAACCCTGTAAGCGAGCTTGAACAGACAAGGCTAAATTCGCAATCTGCACACCGGCATCGTTGTAATAAAACTCACGATGAACTTTGATTCCCTGGGTGGCTAATAAATTAGCTAAGGCATCACCCAGCGCTGCTTGTCTACCGTGGCCAACATGCAATGGTCCAGTTGGATTGGCAGAGACAAACTCAATCATGGCGTTTGGAACAGACTCGCCGACTTGCACAGACTCACCAAAATGAGTCCCTGCAGCAAGTATCTCCTGAACTACGGTAGTCTTAGCTGCATTACTAAGGCGAAAATTAATAAAGCCAGGACCAGCGATGTCACAGGATGCAATCAGCTCATTGAATCCCGCTTGCTGCTGCAAGCGCTCTACCAAAGCCTGTGCCAGCTCACGCGGGTTCAGCTTCCAAGCCTTTGCTAGCTGAAGGGCGATATTACAAGCGACATCACCATGGTCAACAGCCTTGGGACGCTCCAAACGGGGGGTAGGAGCCTCTCCTAGGTCGCGCTCCTGAGCCAAGCCTGCAAGCGCAGCACTCAGCATTTGAATTAAACGATTTTTATTGGTTAACAACATAGATTAGTGAGTTTATCAGGTGGTAAGCTATCGAAATGATCTATCAATTTCGCTCAAAGGCTGGTCCAGATGTCATCATGCTGGCGGATCTGACTAAACGAATTTTTGATATTTTGGGGCGCCCCCTGGAGCCTCGCGGAATTTTGACCGTTGAGCAACTTCCTGACCTCATCACTGCCCTAGAAACTGCCATCCTCAAAGATCTTGAGGAGCGGGCTAAAGTAAATGACGAGTCCGAGAAGGGTGCTGAGAAGCCTAAGCTGGCCGATCGCCTTGGACAGCGAGCCTACCCATTCCTGGAGTTGATGAAGCAATCCAAAGCCACAGACGAACCCGTCATGTGGGGCGTCTAATCTAGCAAGCTCGCCAGCTGGCGACGGGTGTCTTCAATACTTTGACCGCGGCGTTTAGCCAAGTCTTCAACCTGATCATCCGATAGCTTACCCACATTGAAGTAGCGTGCTTCCGGGTGAGCCAAATAGAAACCACTCACGCTAGAAGCTGGATTCATGGCCATAGACTCGGTCAGAGTCATACAAATATCTTCAGAGCCAATGACTCGCAACAAATCCTCTTTAACCTCATGCGCAGGACAGGCTGGGTAACCAGGTGCAGGACGAATACCGCGGTACTCTTCATTGATCATTTGATCGTTTGTCAAAATCTCATCCGTTGCATAGCCCCATAAGTCTGTACGCACGCGATGGTGCATCAGCTCAGCAAAAGCTTCCGCTAACCGGTCAGCCAAGGCCTTCAACATAATGGCGCTGTAGTCATCGTGCTTTGCCTGAAACTCAGCCACTTTCTTTTCAACACCATGACCAGTCGTCACTGCAAAACAACCCAGGTAATCAGCAACGCCGGAGTCCTTTGGCGCAACATAGTCAGCTAAACAGCGGTTGGGTCTGCGTACACCCTCTACAACAGGGCGTTCGGATTGTTGACGCAAGTTATGCCAAACAAATAAAGGGTGCTCTCGAGCTTCGTCGCCATACAAAACAATATCGTCGCCAATGGTATTGGCAGGATAGAAAGCCACCACAGCATCAGCTTGTAGCCATTGGCCTTTAATCAACTTATCAAGTAATGCTTGAGCATCTGCAAATACCTTGCGAGCTTCTACACCAACAACCTCATCATCCAGGATTGCAGGAAACTTTCCTGCTAAATCCCAGGTCTGAAAGAACGGTGTCCAGTCTATATATTTAGCAATATCGCTCAGTGCAAAGTTTTTAAATACACGACGACCAATGAACTTCGGCTTCTCTGGAACATAGGCAGACCAGTCAATCATCTCGCGATTCTTGCGCGCTGCCTCTAAGGAAATGGTTGGCGCCGCTTTCTTATTGGCGTGCTGTTCACGAATGCGTACATAGTCATCGCGCAAATCTTGAATAAACTTCTTAGCACTTTCATCAGACAGTAAGCTGGAGGCCACTGATACTGAGCGGGATGCGTCAGGCACATACACCACTGGGCCATCGTAGTGCGGGGCAATCTTTACCGCAGTATGAACGCGCGAAGTTGTTGCGCCACCAATCATCAACGGAATTTGACGTTCACGGAACCAATCATCACGTTGCATCTCTTGCGCAACATAAGTCATTTCTTCTAGTGAAGGTGTAATCAGGCCAGATAAACCAACAATATCCGCATTCTCTTCTTTGGCACGTTTAAGGATATCTGCACAAGGAACCATTACACCCATGTTAGCTACTTCAAAGTTATTACATTGCAGAACAACAGTCACAATATTTTTACCGATATCGTGCACGTCGCCCTTCACGGTTGCCATGACAATCTTGCCCTTAGCTTTGGCTTCGCCGCCTGCTGCAATATGTTGGCGCTTTTCTTCTTCGATGTACGGAATCAAAATGGCAACTGCTTGTTTCATCACGCGGGCGCTTTTGACTACCTGAGGCAAGAACATCTTGCCCGCACCAAACAAGTCGCCCACGACATTCATGCCATCCATCAGAGGGCCTTCAATGACCTCAATAGGTCTGCCGCCAGCGCCCATGATTTCAGCGCGCAACTCTTCGGTGTCTTCTTCGATAAAGGTGGTGATGCCATGCACTAGGGCATGCGTTAGACGCTCACGTACAGGCGCTTCACGCCACACTAGGTTCTCGACCTGCTTAGCGCCACCACCCTTAAATTGGTCAGCAATATCGAGCAAACGCTCGGTAGGTGTTTTGCCATCTTTTTCTTTAAAGCGATTGAGAACAACGTCCTCAACACGCTCACGCAACTCTGGATCTAAATCAGCGTACACACCTAATTGACCAGCATTCACAATGCCCATATCCATACCAGCTTGGACAGCGTGATACAAGAACACTGTATGAATTGCTTCACGAACACGGTCATTACCGCGGAACGAGAAGCTCACATTGGAAACGCCGCCACTAACCTTAGCACCCGGTAGGTTTTCTTTAATCCAGCGAGTGGCATTAATAAAGTCGACCGCATAGTTGTCGTGCTCTTCAATGCCAGTAGCGATTGCAAAAATATTCGGATCAAAAATAATGTCTTCCGCTGGAAAGCCAATCTCGTTTACCAAGATCTCATAGCAGCGCTGACAGATCTCAGTCTTACGCTTAAATGTATCGGCTTGTCCTACCTCGTCAAAAGCCATCACTACAGAGGCGGCACCATAACGGCGAATTAAACGCGCTTGCTTTCTGAAGGACTCCTCACCCTCTTTTAAGGAGATCGAGTTCACAATTGGCTTACCTTGAATACACTTCAGACCCGCTTCAATCACGCTCCACTTGGAGGAGTCGATCATGATGGGAACACGAGCAATATCAGGCTCAGAAGCGATTAAGTTGAGGAAGCGAGTCATCGCCGCCTCAGAATCTAACATCGCCTCATCCATATTGATGTCGATAACCTGTGCGCCATTCTCAACCTGCTGACGCGCCACTACGAGCGCTTCATCAAACTGATTATTCAAAATCATGCGAGAGAATGCTTTGGAGCCTGTGACATTGGTACGCTCACCAATATTGACGAAGCCAACATCTGCTGTAACGTTAAATGGCTCAAGACCAGAAAGCTTCATCGCTGGCATCGCTTTTTTCTCCGTCGTGCTCATGCTGATACCTCCGCATTCTCACGATAGAAAGCGCGTGGCTTCCGTTTGGCAACCGCATTAGCAATTGCGCGAATGTGATCGGGTGTCGTGCCGCAGCAGCCGCCTACTAAATTAACTAAGCCATCTTTAGCAAAACCATCTACTAGGCTAGAAGTGATTTCTGGGGTCTCATCAAAGCCCGTATCACTCATCGGATTAGGCAAGCCCGCATTGGGGTAGCAAGACACTGCCGCATCGCAAATTCTTGCTAGCTCTGCAATATAGGGGCGCATTAAAGCAGCCCCTAATGCACAGTTCAAACCAAAGGTGAGTGGCTTGATGTGACGCAAACTATTCCAAAACGCCTCAACTGTTTGACCAGACAAAATACGGCCAGATGCATCTGTCACCGTTCCAGAAATCATTACCGGCAAACGCTCACCGGTCTCTTCAAAAAATTCATCGAGGGCAAAGAGTGCCGCTTTGGCATTGAGCGTATCGAAAATAGTTTCAACCAAAAATAAGTCAACGCCACCCGCAAATAATCCTTCAATCTGCTCACGATACGAAGCACGTAATACATCAAAGGTCACATTGCGTGCGCCCGGGTCATTAACATCCGGTGAAATACTCGCTGTCTTTGGTGTAGGGCCAATTGCGCCAGCAGCAAAACGAGGTCTTTCTGGGGTGCTGTATTTTTCACAAGCTGCGCGCGCTAATTTGGCGGAGACTTCATTCATCTCACGAGCCAAGCCAGCCATTTTGTAGTCCTCTTGCGCCACTGAGGTTGCACCAAAAGTATTGGTTTCAATAATGTCAGCGCCAGCTTCCAAATACTGCTCATGGATCTTGCTAATAATTTGTGGTTGCGTCAGAACTAGCAGCTCGTTATTGCCTTTGATGTCGCCGGGATGATCGGCAAATCGGGTATTTCCCGGCAAACCACGATAGTCGGCCTCGGTCAACTTATATTGCTGAATCATGGTGCCCATGGCGCCATCCAAAATGAGGATGCGCTGCTTCAAAAGCTCGGGAAGCTTTTGACCACGGGTATAAGGCTGGGACAAACCATTAGATTGCATTGTTAAACCGGGATTAATCTCTAGAATCCCTTATTCTATTGGAAAAGCCACTTTTCATTCACCCCGGAGCCCTTATGTTTGGAACCATTCCAGAATTCAATCAAAGCCTAGATATGTTTAAAACCATGTGGGGACAAGGCGCTGCAGGTCAGGCCGGACAGTTCCCCTTCACGGCAGACGCCTCTAAGGCTGCTGGCGGCTTTGCATCGGCTTTTCCTGGCTTGGATGTAGATGAGCTTGAAAAGCGCATCAAGGACCTGAAAAGCGTTGAAAACTGGCTCAATTTGAACCTCAACATCCTCAAATCAACTATTCAGGGTCTTGAAGTTCAGCATGCCACCATGATGGCGCTCAAATCCTTTGGTGATGCCGTCTCAGCGGCTGGCGCTGCAGCCAGCTCAACAAGCGCCCCAAAGGAAGAATCCAAGACTAAAACGACTAGCGCTAAACCACGGAAAACCGCAACACGCCGTCCTCGCAAAGCTGGCGACGCAACTTTCCTCGACGAAGTAGGTAATTCAGATGAGCAATAGCCTCACCCATTGCAAATGTGAGCTGATGAATATCTAATTCACGTTTAAACAAGACCGGCACAATCTCCCTAGCATGTGCCGGTTTTTTACATGCGGCCAAAGTATCCGCCAAGCGATCATCATGATGCGCTTTGAGTTGCGCAACACGCGGCCTAATTCCAGTAAATGGTTTGCCATGTGAAGGAAGCACTAACGTATCCTCAGGCAACACTAAATATTTTTCAATAGAGTCCAGATACAAGCCTAGCGGATCTGCATCTGGGTCAGCATCATAGACGCTCACATTAGTAGAAATACGGGGTAACAACATATCTCCAGAGATTAATACTCCAAGCTCTTCACAAAAGAGAGAGGCGTGCTCTGGAGCATGCCCATAACCCATGATGACTTGCCACGCATGACCACCAATCAAAATAGACTCGCCATCAATAATGCGGCGGTATTGACGCGGCACACCAGGAACCATATTGCTGTAGTAATTGGAGCGCCCTCGAATTTTTTCTAAATCGTCTGAGCCCGTTAAACCATGTCTTTGAAAGTGATCTGCGGAACCGCCGCTGCCAGCACGCGAACCAACTGCGGCGCCACCCTCTTTGCAACTTAACCATTGGGCAGTTAAATAATCTGTCATGGAAATCCACATGGGGACATGCCATTTTTCACAGAGCCATTGCGATAGACCCACATGGTCAGGATGCATATGCGTCACGATGACGCGCAAGACTGGCATGCCTTCAAGCTGAGTAGCAAACACTTGTTCCCAAGAGTTTCTTGTCTCTTCATTATCAATACCGCAGTCCACAATCGTCCAACCCGCAAGACCATCAATTTCGTCGCGCAGCAGCCAAAGATTGATGTGATCTAAAGCAAAGGGCAGACGCATTCTGATCCAGCGAACACCTGGCGCAACCTCTATGCTGCTACCCACTTCCGGAAGGACGTCTCCTAAGGGATAATGAACTGCAGCTTCAGCGCTTGCTTTGTTTTGAGTATTCATGGCTTAGTGTTATTGATTGATTTTTTACTTCTAGGTTTGCTTTGACAACAGTTCCATCGCCTTGCATTAATTGGTGTGACATTAATCCTGAAAATGGTTACTGTCGCGGCTGCTATCGCACCCTGACCGAAATTGCTGATTGGTCCGAGCTGACTAATCCTGAGAAGCTTGAGGTTTGGTCAAAACTACCTAGTCGCAAACCCCAAGCACCCCAGTAAAGCTAATCTTTAGTTGCTTGTTATTTCTTTTTTATTTATTGACGTCGACAATCAAGCGCCCGCGTACATTTCCTGCCATTAATTCTTGCGCGTATTTTATTGACTCCTCAAGCGTAATCTCATGAGAGATTTCATCTAAGGTTTTCAGATCCACTAACTTACTCAACTGCTCATAGGCAGCAATGCGTTTTGCACGTGGCACAGTCACACTATTAATGCCGTACAAAGTCACGCCGCGTAAAATAAATGGTGCAACACTTGAAGGAAAATCCATGCCCTGAGCCAAGCCACAAGCAGCTACTGCGCCATCGCTCTTGGTCTGCGCACACGCATTAGCCAGGGTATGACTGCCCACACTATCAACTACTGCAGCCCAACGCTCTTTTGCCAATGGCTTGCCAGGAGCAGATAAGATGGCGCGATCAATCACTTCAGTTGCACCCAATTTCTTCAGGTACTCTGCTTCGGCCATACGGCCTGTACTCGCGACAACAGTAAAACCTAGCTTGCTGAGAAGCGTGATGGCAAAACTGCCAACACCGCCTGCAGCACCAGTGACCAAAACCTCACCATCGCTTGGCTTAAGCCCATGCTTTTGTAGCGCCATGACGCAGAGCATGGCGGTATAGCCTGCAGTGCCAATGGCTAATGCTTGTTTAGCAGTAAACCCCTTGGGCAGCGGAATCAACCAATCGGCCTTCACACGAGCCTGCTGACCTAAGCCACCCCAATGCCCTTCCCCAACTCCCCAGCCGTTGAGAAGCACCATGTCGCCAGTCTTGAAGTCGGGGTTGGTGCTCTCCATCACTTCACCGGCAAAATCGATGCCCGGCACCATTGGGAAGCTGCGAACCACCGGACCTTTGCCCGTGATAGCCAGGCCATCCTTGTAATTGAGGGTGGAATACAGGACCTTTACGCGAACATCTCCCTCTGGGAGGTTAGCCTCATCGACCTGGGCTAATTCTGCGCGATACCCTTGGTCATCCTTATTTACCAATATTGCTTTAAACATGTCTCTTCCTTTTAGAGCGAGGTATTTCCCCGCAGCAATTGCTTAATAGGTTTATCCTAACGAGCATTGCTGATTATGGAGGTTTCCATGAAAAAAATTCTACTATTAACTACGATTTCTGGCTTGGCGCTGTCTGGCTGCTATTCCACCCAAATTAATATGTCCATGGGCAATATGCGTCTGATCACCTCTAGCGCTGCACCGCAGGATGTCATGGATTTCGCCACTAAGACCTGTAAAGATGATTTTTATGAAGGCGCCAGCTTTCTGTCCAAGGCAGGCAAAGAATATCGCTTCAAGTGCGTAAAAGCTGAAGAGAATGAAGTTTTAAATCCCATTCCCGGCACAACACTGACCGCTACAGCAAAAGCTGAAGCTAAATAAGTAAAGATTAATGACCCCATTTACTTCACAAGAGCTACGCAAAGGTTTCGCATCATTTGCAACTGGGGTCACTGTTATCACCTGCCTGGATGAGGAAAGCAATTCTCACGGCATTACGATTAGCTCCTTCAACACTGTCTCACTCGAGCCACCACTCATTCTTTGGAGTCTCAAGAAGCATTCACGTCTAATGCCTTGGGTTGAGCTTGGCAAGAAACATCTGATTCATGTGCTAGAGCGCTCGCAAGAGAATCTGGCAATGCATTTCGCTACCGTGAAGACAGATCAATTCAAGGGAATTGATCACAAGCCAGCAGCTAGTGGACTAACGCAAATAGATCGTTGCGTTGCTTACTATGAATGTGAAACTGTTTGTGTTCACATTGGTGGTGATCACAACATCATTGTTGCCAAAGTAATTAACTTAAAAAATCATCCTGAACGAGAGCCGCTCATTTTTGCGCGCAGTCAGTTTGTTGGTCTCGATTTCACAGAAACTAAAGCTAGCTAATACCAATTCTTCTTTGTAAGGAAATGCCATGATGCGTTTATGGGGTCGCAAAAGTTCTATTAACGTTCAAAAAGTATTGTGGTGTCTTGCTGAGCTTGGACTAAAAGAAGGCAAAGACTTTGAGCGCATCGATGCTGGCCTACAATTTGGAATCAATAACACTCCAGAGTTTTTAAAACTCAATCCCAATGGCTTAGTACCGACGCTACAAGACGGTGCAATTGTGCTGTGGGAATCCAATACCATCATGCGCTACTTAAGCCATCAGCATGATCAAGCTGGGCGCTTTACAGCAGATATTAAGACTCATTACGAATCCGAGAAATGGATGGATTGGCAGTTGGGCACAATGTGGCCAGCGCTGCGCATAGCATTTCTGGGTCTTACTAGAACACCCGAGGTAGAACGTCAATACGAATCGATTCTCAAGGGATATCAAGAAACTAATCGGCTGCTTGGATTGCTAGATCAAACATTGTCTAAGCAAAGCTATTGCGCGGGCAATCAATTTCAGCCTGGAGATATTGTTTTAGCCCTTTGTGTCAGCCGTTGGATTCTTCTGAATCAAGCCTTCCCGCAGCAAACTGGCGAGCGTGCGCCTCTTAAGAATATCGATGCCTGGTTGCAGCGGCTAGAAATAGAAACCTACTTTAACGATATTGTTGAAAAAGAACTCAATATCGTTAAATAGTTTTTCTGTCTTTCATTTTTACTGCTGCTTAAATTTCTTGGCGTGGTGATCGGCACCAATAAATAAGTACATTGCCGGCACTACAAAGAGTGTGAACAGCGTACCAATTGATAGGCCAGTGAAAATCACAATGCCCATAGATTTTCGTCCTGCGGCACCCGCGCCAGAAGCAATCACCAAAGGCAATACGCCTAAAACCATTGCTGCAGTTGTCATCAAAATCGGGCGCAAACGAACGCTACTTGCTTCAACGATGGCATCGAGCTTACTGCGCCCTGCTTCCTGAAGTTCATTCGCAAACTCCACGATCAAAATACCGTGCTTACTAATCAAGCCCATGAGTGTGACTAGGCCAACTTGGGTATAGACGTTTAAGGTCGTGAACCCCAAATTAATAAATATCAAGGCGCCAAATAAGGCTAGCGGCACAGAAACCAAAATTACAATGGGATCGCGGAAACTTTCAAACTGTGCTGCAAGCACCAAGAACACAATCAGAATCGCAAAGAACATGGTAACTAAGAAGCCGCCAGATTCAGCCATAAATTGGCGTGACGGACCTGCGTAGTCCATGGTGTAACCATTAGGCGCAACCTCTTTCAGAGTCTGACGCATGTACTCCAATAAATCTGCTTGCGAAATAAATGGTGTGCTTACACCCGAGATCGTTGCTGAATTTAATTGCTGGAAGTGATTAATAGACTGCGGCACCACCCTTTGTTTAATCGTTGCGATAGTGCGCGCTTGAACCATCGCGCCACTTGGTGTACGTATGTAGTAATCCAATATTTGATCTGGATTGAGACGATCCACTTGCTTTACTTGTGGAATCACACGATAAGAGCGTCCGGCCACCGAGAAGTAATTCACATATCCACCTCCTAAAGCAGCAGATAAGGCTGAACCGACTTGTTGCTGAGTCATGCCTAGGGCAGCAACTTTTTCTCGATCAATCTCTAAAACATCTTGTGGCTTATCAATCTTGAGGTCAGAATCTACGAAGAAGAAATTGCCACTGCGGCGCGCTTTATCAAGTACTGCTTGTGAGACTTCATTTAACGCTGCATAAGACTCCGTTGTATTAATAACAACCTGTACAGGCAAGCCTTGAGCGCCAGGTAAGGCTGGAAACTGGAACGCAGCAACGCGCGCGCCTGCAATAGAGTTCCACTTTTGCTGCATATCTTCTTGGAACTTGGTTGCGTTACGACTGCGCTCACCCCAGTCTTTCAGCAAGATACCACCAAAGCTCGAAGTTGGGCTCGTGATCTGGAAAGCCTGTTCATATTCTGGTTCTGCAGCTGCAATTGCGTAAATTTGATCTGCATAAGTCTGCATTTGCGTCACCGTACTATTAGGGGGTCCTGATGCTTGCATCAAAACAATGCCCTGGTCTTCGGTTGGCGCTAATTCAGCACGCGCAGTTGAATATAAATAAGCTACGCCCCCCAGCAAGATGACTCCCATTACGATAATGACCTGCCAAGTGCTGAGCAAATCACGTAAAGTAGTTTGATAGCTGTGATGCACCTTCTCAAATATGCGATCAATCTTCTGCACAAAAGGTGACGCCTCTTGCTCCTCTGTGAAGATGCGAGAACACATCATGGGCGAGAGTGTTAAGGCAATTAATCCTGAAACAGCTACGGCACTAGCCAAAGTAAAGGCAAACTCAGTAAATAGCGCACCCGTCAAGCCACCCTGAAAGCCAATCGGGATATACACCGCAATCAGTACCACTGTCATTGCCAAAATAGGTCCGCCTAATTCGCGGGCAGCAATTAAAGATGCCTCTAGCGGTGACTTACCTTCTTTCATGTGGCGGTCAACGTTTTCCACCACGATGATGGCGTCGTCCACCACTAATCCAATTGCCAACACTAAAGCCAATAGGGTAAGCAAATTAATCGAGTAGCCCAGCACTTGCATGAGGAAGAAAGTACCAATGAGCGATAAAGGCATTGCAATCACTGGAACAGCAACCGCACGAGCACTACCCAAGAAGAGGTAGATCACCACAGTCACAATCACCAAGGCCTCTATTAAGGTGGACACTACCTCATCAATAGAGCTGGTAATAAATTTAGTAGAGTCGTAAACAATCTTGCCTGTCATGCCAATGGGTAATTGCTTCTGAATATCTGGTACGACATCGCGGACCCTTTGTGCCACGTCTAACAGGTTGGCCTGCGGCGCAACCTTAATAGCAATAAACACTGACCTCTTACCGCTAAAGGCAACGTTCGTGTTGTAGTCCTCAGACCCCATGGTGACATTAGCCACCTGGTCTAAATACACAATATTCACGCCATCTTTTTTAATGACTAACTTGCGAAACTCATCCAGAGTATGTAAGTCGGTACCGGCAACCAAGTCAACCGAGACCATCTCGCCTTTAGTGCTTCCAACTGCTGATAAATAGTTGTTGGCTGACATGGCGTTATACACATCATCGGCGCCCACACCAAGACCGGCCATCTTCTCTCGATCCAACCAGGCGCGTAAGGCGAATTTACGTCCGCCAGTGATCTCTGCATTCTGAACCCCTTCAACAGAATCCAGCTTTGGCTTTACAACTCGCAGTAGATAGTCGGTGATAGCATTGTTGGGGATGTCATCGCTATAGAAACCCATGTACATTGCGGCAGTAGATTGCCCTACCTGCACTGTCAAAATAGGTTGTTGCGCCTGTGGTGGCAACTGATTCTTTACCGCACTAATTTGAGTCTGTATCTGCGTTAATGCCGCGTTTGAGTCATAGTTCAGTTTGAGCGTTGCAGTAATGGTGGAGACTCCACTCACGCTGGCAGAAGATAAGTAATCAATCCCTTGCGCCTGAGCTATAGATGCCTCAAGAGGCTGAGTAATAAAGCCTGCAATCGTTTCAGGATCGGCACCATAGTAGGCCGTAGTGATGGTCACAATCGCATTTTGCGTTTGCGGATATTGATTTACAGGTAAAGAGCCAATTGCCTTCAAACCAAAAATCAATACAAGAGCGCTCACCACCATGGAGAGCACTGGCCTACGGATGAATATGTCAGTCCAATTCATCTGCTATTTATTCCTGCGGCTTTGGATCGGGTGAGTTAGCTGGCTGCACTTTGTTGTTAATAATCAACGGCGTGCCATTCTTGAGTTTGAGCTGGCCACTAGTAACCACCGTTGCGCCTTCATCAACACCCTTCAAAATAGCCACTTGATCACCACGAGTTAATCCAGTCGTTACAAATACCTGTTGTGCCTCAAGGGCTGGATTGCCTTGCTTATCTTTCTTGCCGGTAGGTTTAGCAATAAAGATGGTCGAGCCATATGGGTTATAAGTAACTGCTGTCTGAGGCATGGTCAGGTATTTCACTTGATCACCTAGCTTGATATTCACATTAGCAAACATGCCCGGCAAAATTTTCTTATCCGGATTAGCGAGTTGCGCCTCCACTTGAATATTGCGTGTATTGGTATCGACCTTTGGACTAACAGCAGTAATCTTGCCTGTGAAGCTTGCATCCTTAAATGCATCGGTAGTCACCTCAACCTCTTGGCCAACCTGAATGAGTTCGGCATTGTTTTGCGGTAAGTTGAAATCTACAAAAATAGGATCCAAGGTTTGTAGCGTTAGTAACTTATCGCCAGGGTTTACATACTGCCCTGGATTGATAGAAACAATACCTACACGACCACTAAATGGCGCTTTGAGGTTTTTCTTGGCTACTAAAGCAGTTTGTTGCTCAACCTGCGCTTGTTTTGATTTGGAATCAGCAGCGCTCGTATCAAATACGTTCTTACTAATTGCCTGAATTGCTAACTGCTGTCTATCTCGCTCATTAATGACTTTAGCTAGATCAGCCATTGCTTTTAAAGAATTCAGCTGAGCTACATCAGATGCATCGTTTAATTTAATGAGGAGTTCCCCCTCTTTAACGTCTTGACCTGACTTAATGGGTACAGTCTGCACTAAGCCGCCAATCTCAGTGCTGAGCTCAACACCCCTAAATGCACGGACATTACCTACGCTGGTTAATTTAGGCTGCCATTCTGCATTTGTAATCACCAGGGTGGATACCGTTGCAGGAGGCAATCCCATGCCCGCAATGAAATGCTTAATCATGAAAGTCTTCAGCTGATTGAAAGCGAAGATCAGGCCCAATAATAAAAATACACCGCAAAGCATGATGGTCATACGACGTTGCAAGGGCTCCATTGCCATGAGCTTTTCATGAGCCTTGGTACCGCGCCATTTTTGACCCATGCTCGCCCAAAAGGCCCTGGTCTTTTCCCACAGAGCAATTGCTCTCTCACGTAATTTCCATTCAATTACTTTACGTTGCGTCCATGCCCACAAGGCAAGAACCAAAGCAACGAGCTTGTTCTTAATTTGTTCCAGAAGTTTCATTTTGATCTTTGTTCGCTATGTCTTTTGGTTTAAAAGCAGGGCCTTCACGATTCCACCAGCCGCCACCTAATGCTGCAAATAAAGCTGCCGTATCTGAGAAGCGAGTTGCTTGTGCTGCAACAGATTTCACTTTTGCTTGCTGATACTGATTTTGGTAATAGAGCACTGCTAAATAACTGGCTGTACCGAGTTTGTACTGTTGCTGCACTAAGTCCAGAGTTTCGTAGGCATAACGCTCTGCATCTGAAGCTGCCTTGAGTGCCTGTGCACCAGTCTCTAGTGCGCGTAATGCATTGGCTACTTCTTGGAATGCATTTAAGACGGTTGCTTGATATTGAAATGCTGCTAGCTCGTAGTTCGCAATCGCGCCACGACGTTGCGCCAGCAAAGCACCACCCTGAAATAAAGGCTGCAAGATGCCGCCACCCAAACTCCATAAGGCAGAGTTCGGCCCAAACAGCCCACTAGATGTCAGCGCGGCCGCACCAATAGATCCCGTGATATTAAATTGCGGCAATAAATTGGCAGTTGCAACACCCACGAAAGCATTCTGCGCTTTTAACTGGGCTTCGGCTGCCCGCACATCAGGGCGCTGACGCACTAAGCTAGATGGGACCGATAGAGGCAGCTTCTCTGGCAAATGCAAATTAGCCAAATCAAACTTTGCAATATTGGCGTTGCTCGGAATCTCTCCCACTAATACTGCCAATTGATTGCGTGCAAATGCGAGATTTCTTTCGTAGTTAAAGAGATCCACTTGAGAGTTCGATACCAAGGTACGCTGTGAAGTGACGTCTACTCTAGAAACCGTACCAATGATTAACTGCTTTTCAGTGACTTCAGCAAGATTCGTTTGAGCCTTCAGAATTTCTTCTGTGGCCTGCATTTGTGCACGAAGCGCAGCCTCTTTAACGGCGCTTGTTACTACGTTAGCCGTTAACGAAAGATAAGCGCCCTCTAATTGAAACTGTGCAACTTCTGCTTGCGCGCGCGCACCTTCAACCGCTCTCCGAGCTCCGCCAAACACATCTAACTTGTAAGTCACATTAACTGTGGCGTTGTAGAGGTTATAAGTATCAGAACCGTAGTTCATGCCATATACGGCTGAAGGTTGTTTCTGTCTTATGGCATTTGCACCAACACCAATCGCTGGAAAGTATTGGCCGCCAATCTGTGCGTTGACATTTTCTTGTGCAGCACGCAATGCTGCGTCTGCTGCACCTAAATTTGGATTTTGCTCAAGCGCTCTTTTAATCAGCGCATCAAGTTCAGGAGATTTATAAAGCTCCCACCATTGCGCCCCTATATCTGCACCTTCAACAAACTCTTGATCTGTACCACCTGGCACACCAGGCGCAGTAGCGAGCTTCTTAGCTAGAGGGGTTTCAGTATAGGAAGATGTGTTGGGCGCCTCGGGTTGCTTAAAGTCTGGACCGACCGCGCATGCAGAGAGAGCTAGCGCACAAATTAGCGGAAGCAATTTCAAACCTGAAAGATGGGGTATCGACAGAAACATAAGTTACAACAAATATCCTCTTTTACAAGGGTTATTTGACCACAGAAATGCAATCAGAGCTTCGTAAAGCCCTGATTTATCTACTGAATTTTGTTCACAACTTTGGATGAATGTCAAACAATCGAAAATTATTCGACCGTAACACTCTTCGCCAGATTTCTGGGTTTATCAACATCAGTGCCGCGTGCGCAGGCTGTGTGATAAGCCAATAGCTGTAGGGTAACTACATGCAATATTGGTGAGAGGTTGCCATAGTGCTCAGGCAGCTTGATGACATTGATGCCTTCGCTACTTGAGATGCGAGTATCTTGATCAGCAAAAACATAAAGTTTGCCACCACGTGCTTTGACTTCTTGCATATTGGATTTGAGTTTCTCCAATAAGGCGTCATTAGGCGCAACAGTAACAACCGGCATCTTGTCTGTAACTAAAGCAAGCGGTCCATGCTTTAACTCGCCAGCTGGATAAGCTTCAGCATGGATATAAGAAATTTCTTTGAGCTTTAATGCACCCTCAAGTGCAATTGGGTAATGCATTCCACGGCCTAGGAATAGGGCATTTTCACATTTAGCAAAAGCATCGCTCCAGGCTATGATTTGTGGCTCAAGCGCTAGTACTGCATGTAGCGCTTTTGGTAAATGGCGCAAGTCACGCAGGAGCTCCTTCTCTTTTTCTGGAGAAATTCTGCCATCGCGTTTAGCAATCGAAACCGCTAAGAGATAAAGCGCTAAAAGCTGCGTAGTAAATGCCTTTGTTGAGGCCACTCCAATTTCAGCACCAGCCTTGGTCAAGAAATGCCAATCGGTTTCACGGACCATGGCGCTACTGGCAACGTTACAAATAGCCAATGTAAAGCGGTGACCCAAACTCTTGGCATGACGCAATGCTGCCAAGGTATCTGCTGTCTCACCAGATTGTGAAACCACCACAATGAGTGTTTTTGGATTAGGTACGGTTGTGCGATAGCGATACTCACTAGCAATTTCTACTTGTGTTGGAATACCAGCTATATCTTCTAGCCAATATTTAGCAACACATGCGGAGTAATAACTTGTGCCACATGCCAATATTAAAATCTGCTCAAAAGCTTTCCAATCTTCTGGCTTTGCTTCAAATAGCCCAGGACCAAAGTCAGCGATATTGGCAAGCGTGTCGCCAATTGCTCTAGGCTGCTCAAAGATTTCTTTTTGCATGTAATGCTGATAAGGGCCGAGATCAACTGAGTCAGCTTGAGCAGGCATAGGCTTCAGCTCTCTTTGGGCGACCTTACCAGCTTGATCAATTACCTCAACGGAATCTGCCTTAAGCACGGCGACATCACCCTCTTCCAGATACATCATGGAATGAGCACGTCCTGCTAAAGCCAAAGCATCAGAGGCTAAGAAGTGCTCATGGTCGCCAATAGCAACCACTAGAGGGGATCCAACGCGAGCGCCTACTAAAGTGCTTGGATTATCTTGTGCGATCACACCAATAGCGTATGCACCATGCAACTGAGGAAGCACTGCTCTTACTGATGCCGCAATATCCTTTTGGCCACTAGCAACATATTGCTGGTGAATTAAATGGGCGATAACTTCGGTATCTGTTTCAGAGGTAAACACATATCCAGCAGCCTTTAAATCTGAACGCAGAACTTCATAGTTCTCAATAATGCCGTTGTGTACAACCGCAATTAAGTCGTTTGAAGTATGTGGGTGTGCATTTTGGGTATCTGGCTTGCCATGGGTAGCCCAACGTGTGTGTGCAATACCCAGGGTGCCGAAAAAATCTTTACCTTGCTCACCTAATTCAGAAACACGTGCGGTAGTTCGAGCTCTTTCGATGGGGTGCTTGGCATCCTCGCCATTAATGACCGCAAAACCACAAGAGTCATAACCGCGGTACTCTAGGCGACGTAAACCCTCAACCAAAACATCCACAATATTTTTACGGGAGGCCGCGCCAACAATGCCGCACATTATTTTTTACCCTTTGCAGTTTTTTTAACCGTCTTCTTGACGGGCTTATCCACAGCCGTCTTTACTGCTGATTTTTTAGGGGTTGCTTTCTTGATGGCAACTTTTTTCACTGGTTTCTTTTCTTGCTTTACAGGGCGTTGCCACTGTAAGGAAATTTGTTTTGCTCTGGATACTGTAAGCTGATTGGCAGGCGCATCTTTAGTCAAGGTTGTTCCTGCGCCCAATGTGGCACCACGGCCAACACGCACTGGTGCAACCAACTGAGTATCAGAGCCAATGAAGACATCATCTTCAATAATGGTCTGGTGTTTGTTAACGCCATCGTAGTTACAAGTAATGGTGCCAGCACCAATATTGACTCGTGAACCAACAATGGAGTCACCAACATAAGCTAAATGATTAGCCTTGCTATTGGCTGCAATTTTGCTGTTCTTCACTTCCACAAAATTACCAATATGCACATCATTTGATAAATCTGCGCCAGGACGCAAACGAGCATAGGGGCCAATCAATGATTGATTGCCGACTCTTGCGCCGTCCACATGGCTATATGCATGAATAGCTACACCTTTGCCGATCACGCTATTGCGAATAACGCAATATGGCCCCACCTTCGTACCAGTATCTAGAGTGACACAACCTTCAAATACGCACCCCACGTCAATTGATACATCAGTGCCGCACTCTAAGGTACCGCGCACATCAATACGTGCAGGGTCAGCAAGCGATACGCCAGCATCCATTAATTGATGGGCAATATTGAGTTGATGCACACGCTCTAATGCGGCGAGTTGATCACGACTATTGACACCAATCGTTTCAAACTCATCATTAGCTTGCGTTGTGCGAATCGGCACGCCATCTTTAACAGCCATGGCAATCACGTCAGTCAAGTAGTACTCGCCCTGTGCATTGCTGGCGCGTAAAGACTTGAGCCACTTCTTTAATGAGTTCGTTGGCAATACCATGATGCCGGTATTAATTTCTTGAATCGATTTTTGTGCAGGCGTCGCATCCTTCTCTTCGATGATCTCTTTCACAGAACCATCTGCATCACGAACAATCCGGCCGTATCCAGTTGGATTGGCAAGGTTTTGAGTTAGGAGCGCGAGTGCACTGTCTTGACCGCGAACACCATCAGCTAACTTCGCTAATTTGGCTAGTGTCTTTTTTGTAGTGAGGGGAACATCGCCATATAAAACTAAAGTGGGCTCTTGAACATCTAATTTAGGCAAGGCTTGCAATAGCGCATGACCCGTTCCTTTTTGTTCAGCTTGCAGCGCAGTGCTTACTTTGTCAAAGCTTGGGTCTTCCTTGCTTGTGTTTAGCAAGAATGTTTTTACATCTGCTGCGCCATGACCAATCACTACAACGGGGCCAGATTTAGACTTCTTGTCTTGTAGTGAAAGCGCGGTATTGAGAACGTGTTGGAGCAGGGGCTTGCCTGCGAGAATTTGCAGGACCTTGGGCAGCGCGGATTTCATCCGCTTTCCTTGCCCAGCAGCCAAAATGACGATATTCATAAAGGGGGATTATAAGTCCCCTGAATCATGGTTCCACAGGCTAATTCATCCAATTCGGCCTCATCAATTGCCCTGTCGCCAGAAGATCTAGCAGCAATACCCGCTAACTCGGTGGAAATCTCCAGATTTTTGAAATCAAAAGCTTCGCCATCCATCAAATGGGAGGGGACAATGTGATGCATAGAGCGAAATAAGTTCTCTACCCGTCCTGGATGCTTTTTTTCCCAATCGCGCAGCATTTCTTTCATGACCTGACGCTGCAAATTAGGCTGACTTCCACATAAATCACACGGAATAATCGGGAAGTTCATGTCTGCCGCATAACGTTCAAGCAGTTTCTCGGGGACATATGCCAAGGGGCGAATCACTATATGTTTGCCATCATCTGAGCGCAACTTGGGCGGCATCCCTTTTAGCTTGCCCGCATAAAACATATTGAGCATCAAAGTTTCTAGAATGTCATCACGATGATGACCTAAAGCAATCTTCGTTGCGCCCAACTCATCCGCCACACGATACAAAATGCCACGACGCAAGCGTGAGCACAATCCACAAGTGGTTTTACCCTCTGGAATAACGCGCTTCACAATGCTGTAAGTATCTTGTTCTTCAATGTGATACTGAACACCTAAACTCTTCAAATAATTGGGCAAGATTTCAGCGGGGAAATTAGGCTGCTTCTGATCTAAGTTCACTGCAATAATTTCAAAATTGATCGGTGCGCGCTCTCGCAACTTCATCAGGATATCGAGCATGGCATAGCTATCTTTGCCACCCGATACACACACCATCACTTTGTCGCCCTCTTCAATCATGCCAAAGTCGCCAATGGCCTGACCTACCAAGCGACAGAGTTTTTTCTCTAGCTTATTTTCTTCGAAGACCACTTTACGAATATCGCCCATAAGAGTTCTTTTCTAAATTCTATTTAAGAAGTCTTGATACGAAATACTTCAACACCCACAGAGTGGCAATCAGGATAGACATCCGGCTTAGCAGTGCTCACACGCGCAGCCAACACCTTTGGGTGTAACAACATTGCCGTCACGATGTCATCGCAAAAGGTTTCCTGTAAATGAATATGCCCCTGAAAGGCCCGAGCCTTAATAGTTTCACGCATGAAGTCGTAATCGACCACCTCATCCAACTGATCATTGGTTGGCGTATTCATTTCAAGGGGAATATATAAGTCCACATTGAGTATGACGCGCTGCTCTGCTTTTTTCTCAAAGTCATGAACTCCGATGTTGATATAAATCTCATAGTCCCGGAGAAATAAACGGCGACAGTCGACAAGGGCGGGATGAGAAAGAATAGCGTGCATGTATATTTGCTTTTTAAAATACTTAATTAGTTTTGAACATCACATCACGTGATGATGGCAATAAATGTTGCCCGCCGTCTACATATAAGGTAGTTCCGGTGATGGCACTAGAGTCAGCCAAAAATACGGCTGCCTTTGCAATATCTGCAGGCGATGAGGATCTACCTAGCGGCGTCATTTGATGGGTCTTGGAAAAACCATCCATTGTTTGATCACCTGATGGCAAAGAGATTCCGGGCGCTAATCCAACGACTCTTAGATGAGGCGCAAAATCCATTGCCAATAATTCAACGGAAGAAAGTAACGCTGCTTTAGACAATGTGTAAGACAAATAATCTGGATTAGGGTTAATCAACTTTTGATCTAGCAATTGAATTACTACTGGAATCAATGCTGAGATCGTATCGGATGTATTTGGCTTACTTTTTTGAAACTCAAACATCATCTGAGACAACAAAATTGGTGTAGTCAAATTGACTTGCATATGGTCTTGCAAACTTTTCCCACTTAACGGGGTGCTGGAGTTGGCGCGGTCATATTCAAAGATAGACGCGCTATTTACTAAGCAGACCAAATTAGGGAATGTCTTGCTAATAGCTAAAAAAAGATTTTTAGTGGCGACCTCATCAGCCAAGTCCGCCTGGAAAGCTTGGGCTTTCACACCCATCATTTCGATTTCTCTGACAGTTTCTTGGGCCTCCTGCTCAGATCGCCCATAATGAACGGCAACATCCCAGCCCTGACGGGCAAACTGCAAGGCAATTTCGCGACCTAGACGCTTTGCGGCGCCAGTCACTAAAACTGCTTTTCCTTGCTGGGATAGGGGCTTTGAACTAGGGTTCAATTAAATTCTCTTAGACTAGCGAGCTATGGATATTACCTTGACCAGCCTTGAAACGGAGCATAGTGCTCTTCTAAAGGGCAAAATAGCCTCTCAAATCGCCCTAAAGGGCGGCTGGCTGCCATTCTCTCGCTATATGGAGATGGCTTTATATGAGCCCGGAATGGGTTATTACAGCGCTGGCGCTCACAAACTAGGTGCCGGCGGCGATTTCACTACTGCCCCGGAATTAAGCCCCCTCTTTGGCGCAGCTATTTGCTCTACTCTCTTGCCAGTGCTCGAGGGGTTAAGGGGAAAAGGTCTTCCCACTCAACTCCTAGAGTTTGGCGCCGGGACGGGCAAGCTCGCCACTTCAATACTCACTCGTCTTAATGATCTCGGCTTTCATTTGGATCGCTACGACATTATCGAAATTTCACCTGACTTAGCCCAGAGACAACAAGAAAGAATTGGAGGCTCCGTTGGGCTACTCAATCTTAAGACGCAATGCAATTGGTTAACGGAGTTGCCTGAAAATTTCAAAGGCATCATTCTGGCCAATGAAGTGATCGATGCCATTCCTTGTGATGCCATCATTTATCAAAATGGATTTTGGTATTGGTACGGTGTTGCATTTGAAAACGATAAGCTCATTTGGAGGGCAGGCTTGCCAGTCGAGCAACAACTACTTCCTAAAGGCCTTCTCAGCGGCAACTTCTCAGAAGGCTATATCACTGAACTACACGCGCCAGCAAATGCATGGATGCAACAGGTTGCAAAACATTTAGATGCCGGCCTATTCCTCACGTTTGACTATGGCTTTCCAGAAAGCGAGTATTACCACCAGCAAAGACTTGAAGGCACCTTAATGGCCCACCATCGCCATCATGCAATTCAAGATCCATTTCATCTACCTGGTCTTTGCGATTTAACAACGCACGTTGAATGGTCCCAAATTGCTCGTAGCGCGTTGGCTGAAAATGTGGATGATGTATACCTTACCAACCAGGCTGCGTATCTATTAGATGCTGGCATTGGTGACATTGCTTTAGAAATTGGCGACCCAAGTGATCCAGAAACCTTCCTGCCGATCTCCAATTCTTTGCAAAAATTATTGTCTGAAGCAGAGATGGGCGAACTCTTTAAAGCTTTTGCATTTTCAAAGAAATTAGAAAGTTTGCTACCGGGATATGTACTCGAAGATCTGCCGGGCCTACGCGGCAGAAATAGGCTGTAGGCGCTCGTTTTAAGAAGCTAGAGCCATAGTAATTGCAGACAACCTGGCAGATTCAAATGCGCTGCCAATCCGCTCGCCGTTGGATCGATCTTCTGCAGCTACGCCAGCAATAATTTCGGCGGTATTGATGGCTTGAGTAGTACGCATTGCATTGGTCAAAGGGGAAACAGGCATTCCCAATTTGTCCGCAAGATTCAAAAGTGCTTGGGCTCGATCTGGCTTACGCCAAACATCTGCACGGTTGAACCAAGCTAAAACATCTACTGCCTGATAAGCAGTATCGGAATATTTCTTGACCAAGACCCTCAGATCGCTGAATATTTCACTGAAATCTCGCACATCAATTGGCATGCGTACACATTCAGCCCATGAACGAATTTCATTTGCAGGTAAATTCATTAAGACAATTGCGCAGCGCTCTTCAATACTATTTCCAGCTAAGGAAAAACAGACGATGAGCTCTTCGCGAAACGATTCCTCAGACAGCTCGGCAGTCAATCTAGGCGCCAATACTGTTTTGGCTGCGTCAGCATCTAATAAGACTTGAAACAAGCGCATCGGCCTAGAGGCAACCAAGCCTCTAGCCAGCTCCTGCCAAATACGCTCTGCGGATAAAGCATTTAACTCACCTGATTGAGCGATCGCTTTTAAAGCACTGAGCGTTTCAGCAGCAACACTAAATTCGGGGAAGCGCGCAGCAAAGCGAGCAATACGCAAGAGACGCAATGGATCTTCTGCAAATGCATCTGACACGTGACGAAATACTTTGGCAGCTAAATCTTCTTGGCCGTTATAAGGATCAATAATCGGCCCAAATGGCTTTCCATCAGCACCTACTTCTTGCGCCATCGCATTGATTGTTAAATCACGACGCTCTAAGTCTTGTTCCAGAGTGACGGAAGGATCGGCATGGAAGTTAAAGCCTTTATAGCCCTTACCAGTCTTGCGCTCAGTGCGCGCCAGTGCATATTCAGCCTGCGTCTCTGGATGCAAAAACACTGGGAAATCTTTGCCCACCGGACGAAAGCCCTTAGCAATCATCTCTTCTACGCTGGAGCCCACCACAACATAATCAATGTCGTGCACAGGCAAACCCATGAGGGTGTCCCTAATGGCTCCGCCTACTGCGTAGATTTTCATTACTGCATACCCTCTAGGCTGCGACGACTCATTTTGAATACTTCCAGCAACGCATCAACGCCATTCACTGGCAAAGTATTGGGCACTTGCATAGAGGCAATATTGTCACGCGACATCAATGTAGGGCCGGGCAAATATTCAAATGCCAATGCTTGCAGATAACCCACAAAAGCTGGTACAGGAATAATGAGGCACGAGGTTTTAGCCTTACTTGCAGCAAACTCAACAATCTCTTTCATGGTGTAAACCGTTGGGCCAACTAAGTCATAGGAATGACGAATTGTTTGAGGCATCGATAAGGATTTAACAAATGCACTTGCAACATCATCTACGCTCACCGGTTGAAACTGCGCCTGGGAATTGGCTAAAGGCATGGCCGGAAATAACTTAGTCAACTTAGAAAACAAATTAATAAATTGATCTTGGGCGCCAAAGATGACAGAAGGTCTAAAGATGGTCCAATCTAAATTGCTGGCCTTCACTGCAGCCTCGCCATCACCTTTGCTGCGCTGATACATCGATGGGCCATGAGAATCGGCACCCAATGCACTCATATGTAAGTAGCGTTTTAAGCCATGCAACTGCATTGCGGTAATAATATTTTTAGGAAGCTCCACATGGGCAGCCTTAAATACTTTTCCATAAGGCTTGGCAGGCTTATCGTGTAGCACGCCGACCAAATTGATCACAGCACCATTTTGCTTAATGCGCCCACAAAGGCTCTGCAGCTCATCAAACTCATGAACATCAGCCTCTTCGACGTGTACCTGGGGCAACATACGCAATTCACGTGCAGCACCCAAATGACCCGTTGGAACCAGCGCGGAATAACCAGCTAGCTGAAGCTGTGCAGCAATTACACGCCCCACAAATCCATTGCCCCCGATTAAAAGGATGTCATATTTCATAAGAAGCTTTCTTTGCTTAGCTAGGTGATTGATTGTTTAAGGAAGCTCAGATTGAGTAGCAGCCTTCGGTGTAATGACACCCAAGCGCTGCTTTAAAGATTGCGGCTGACCACTCATCACCGATGAATAGTAATTTGCATTAGAGAGTACGTTCTTCACGTATACACGTGTCTCAGTAAATGGAATAGTTTCAGCAAAAATAGCCCCCTCTGTTGGGCCAGATAATTTTTCCCGCCAAGCCTTTGAACGCGAAGGGCCTGCGTTATAGGCTGCGGAAGCCAAAACCCAAGATCCATCTAAATCGATCAAAACCATATTGAGGTAATTACTACCTAAAGTTAAATTGGTATTCGTATCGCTCAATTTGTCATTGGTGTAATTGGCCATCCCAATTTTCTTGGCTACGTACTTTGCAGTATTCGGCATCACCTGCATTAAGCCAGAAGCACCCACAGAAGAGGCAGCATTCATAATGAAGCGCGACTCTTGACGGATCAAGCCATAAGCCCATGCAAGATTGAGATCAATTTGGCGCGCAATCGGAGATAGCTCCTCTTTGTACGGAGTTGGGTAGCGCAAGCTAAAGTCGTGCTCTTGCTTGGTACGATCGGCAGTGTTGACGACGCGGTCATATAAATTGATTCGCTTTGCATACTCGGCAGCGGCCAACAATTGCTTGTCAGTCATATTGCGTAATTCCCAATTCCACTCACGATTACCCTCAAATCGAAGATTCATGGCATATAAGCGTTCGCCCCGAATAAAGCCTTTGCGGCTGGCCATCGCATCTATCTCCTGCTCAGTCACTTTCGTTTTAGCAGGCGCATTATTGGATTTTCCTAATTCTTCGCGCGCAAGCTGGCCATAAAAATTGTATTGGTCAGCAATCATTTCAAAACTGTCTTTAGCCTTTGCATCTTGGCCTTCGGCCTTTAATGCACGACCATACCAATAGGTCCATGCGGGATCTTTAGCACGCACTGCCAGGTTCATGCCATCAATCGCATTTTTAATTAAGGTCCAATCTTTAGCACGCAAGCCTGCGCGCACTTTCCACTCTTGTGACTCGACTGAAAGAAGCTCGTTATAGCCTAGCTCTTGTTGCAAGCGGTAGGCATCATCCGCATTAGGATCTAATTTCTTGGCTAAAAATTGTCCAATCACGCCCCAAGCAACGGCCTGGTTTTCTTTGCTATAGCGTGAAGCGTTTTGAGAAAAGTCGCGATAGGCCTTTGCTGGATCAGCCTTTGCAGCTTTAACAATATCGGCTATCGGATCTTCACCACCAAGACGTCGTGCCATGGTGTCGTAGCCTTTCTCACTCGCCGCACGCCCAATAGCTTTGGCCTCACTTGGGGATATACCACCTGCAGCAACTAAAGATGGAACCAATTCTTGGCATGCTTGTCCAAAATAGCTTGGGTCCAATAACACTGCTCGTGCATCAATGGCTAATTTAGCTGGGTTTTCGCCTTGAGATAATTTAGATAACAAGGAATAGCACTTCACTTGTGTATCGTCATCCAATACAAACTTAGCGTACTCCACATCAAAGCGTGCCCAGTCTCTACGCTTACCCAAAACCAATAACCAATCATTACGCATACGGTCAGCCAATGCTGTACCTTGATATTGATTTAAGAATGCGACTACTTGAGCATCTGCGCCATAGTCATTACGTGCACCGCCAGCACCATCAAATAATTGCGGCTTGATTCGGAAGTAGGCTACATAGTCATCAAATGGGTAATTAGCCAAATTAGATGAAAGTTGCTGCGTACGAAATACATCATTCTTTTTTGCAGCTTCGCGCAAATCGATAAATATCCGATCGGTATCGGTAATTTCAGCAGGGGCTACCTTGCTTTCATAAGACTTAGGCAAGCTTGGCTTCTTCAGCTTTTCGGCATAGGAATTGAACGCGCCTAGGGCTAGGCCCAAAACCAGAATTTTGGCCCATCCAAGGTATTTGCTGTTTACTGTTACAAACTTCATTCTTCCAATCCAACCCTATCTCTATTTGCAAGGCTAGAGGCCTGGCAGCACTTGATTACTATATTCTTTAATTTTCGCCTGATAATGGTCGATATGCACGGTAATTCACCAAAAACTCTTCGCCAGGATTTATTAAAACAACGCAAAGAATTTACTTCTGGGAATAGCTACGCCTATGCAAAAGCAGGTCTAATTGCAGGTCTCAATCATTTTTTAGTCGATGAGGGCAAATCCATTCACTCAATCGCCCTTTATTGGCCCATTCAAGATGAAATTGATTTACGCCCAACTTTATTAAGCTGGATGAAGAATACCCCACAGCGTCGCTTAGCACTGCCCTATGCGCGTCCAGATAAGCATCTTGATTTCTACGAGTGGCAAGAGGGGGATGCATTAATTCCAAGCGCGCACGGCGTGCCTGAGCCCAGTCCAGAAAACACCGCCAGGCCACAACTTATTCCTGACTGCATCCTAATTCCGTGCGTAGGCTGGTCTAGCTCTGTTGTGAGCGGAAAAGCAAACTACTGGCGACTAGGCTATGGCGGCGGGTATTTTGATCGAACCCTAGCCCAACTACGAAAAGATAATCCAAGCCTCATTTGCATGGGGATTGGATTTGATTGGCAAAAATTAGATGATTCTCAATGGGCCGCTCAAACACATGACGAGCCCTTGGATATGCTATTGACGGAGTCTGGCTTACTTAGTTGATTTACTTCGTTAAGTCCAAATTGTCTGCAATCGCTAAAACTGCATCAGCCTGATTTAGCGAGTAGAAATGAATGCCAGGTGCACCGGCAGTTAACAACTGATCACACAAGTCGGTCACTACTTCTTCACCAAATGCACGAATAGACACAATGTCATCACCGTAAGATTGAAGACGTAAACGAATCCAGCGTGGAATTTCTGCGCCACAGGCATCAGAGAATCGCAATAATTGGCTGCTATTGGTAATCGGCATAATGCCAGCAATGATTGGCTGTGTAACGCCTAATTCATAAGCCTCATCTACGAAGCGGAAGTAAGCATCGCTGTTGTAAAAATACTGGGTAACCGCAGAGTTAGCGCCCGCCTTCATCTTTTGCACAAAGAAATCGATATCACTAGCAGGCGACTTTGCCTGTGGATGCGTTTCTGGATAAGCAGCTACATCAATATGAAACCAATCGCCTGTTTCTGTGCGAATAAATTCAACCAATTCATTGGCATGATGAAACTCACCATACTGACCCATGCCAGATGGCAAATCACCGCGTAAAGCCACAATGCGTTTCACACCTAAGGCTTGATATTGCTTGAGCATCTCGCGCACGCTTTCACGTGAGCTACCGACACAAGACAAATGGGGAGCAACAGCTGCACCAGCAGCATGAATATCGCTCACCACTTTTAATGTGCCAGACTGAGTAGAGCCACCGGCACCAAAGGTCACGGAATAAAAGGCGGGCTTGAGCGTTTCAGAAAAACGCTCGCGCACCAGGTGCAACTTACTCTCACCTTCAGGTGTTTTTGGAGGAAAGAATTCGACGCTTAATTCCATGATTTTGGGCCTAGGTTTCTATGTGACTGGATTAATAACGATAGTGGTCAGCCTTGTATGGGCCTTCCTTCGTTACGCCAATGTAAGAAGCTTGCTGATCAGACAACACTGTTAACTCTGCATTCAGAGTCTTGAGCTGTAAACGGGCAACCTTCTCATCCAAATGCTTAGGCAATGTGTAAACGCCGACTGGGTATTTATCTGTACCGACTGCATTCCACAATTCGATTTGAGCAATCACTTGGTTTGCAAATGAAGAGCTCATTACGTATGAAGGATGTCCTGTACCGCAACCAAGGTTAACCAAGCGACCTTTGGCCAAAATGATGATGCGCTTTTCAGGCTTGCCATTAGCGGCTGGGAAAATCACATGGTCAACTTGTGGCTTGATCTCTTCCCACTTGTATTTCTCAATACCAGCAACATCAATCTCATTATCAAAGTGGCCAATGTTACAAACGATAGCTTGATTCTTCATCTTAGCCATGTGGTCATGTGTAATCACATGATAGTTGCCCGTTGCAGAAACAAAAATGTCCGCTTTATCAGCAGCGTAATCCATCGTCACAACACGGTAGCCTTCCATTGCAGCTTGCAATGCGCAGATTGGATCTACTTCAGTCACCCAAACCTGAGCTGATAAAGCGCGCAATGCTTGGGCTGAGCCCTTACCCACGTCGCCATAACCGCAAACTACAGCAACCTTACCGGCCACCATTACGTCAGTAGCGCGCTTAATTGCATCAACCAAGGACTCGCGGCAACCATAGAGATTATCGAACTTGCTCTTGGTAACAGAGTCATTTACGTTGATTGCAGGGAACTTCAAGTCGCCCTTAGCAAACATTTGATACAGGCGATGTACGCCAGTAGTGGTTTCTTCTGTAACGCCTTTAACTTTTTCTAAGCGTGTTGAATACCAAGTTGGATCTTGCTCTAATTTTTTCTTAATGGCTGCGAACAAAATAGTTTCTTCTTCGCTAGTTGGATTATTCAAGCAAGCTTGATCTTTCTCAGCGCGTGCACCAAGGTGCAACAACAAAGTAGCATCGCCGCCATCATCCAAAATCATATTGGTGTAGCCGCCATCAGCCCACTCAAAAATGCGGTGAGTAAAGTCCCAATACTGCTCAAGGGTTTCGCCCTTGATCGCAAATACTGGCGTGCCATTAGCAGCGATTGCAGCGGCAGCATGGTCTTGTGTAGAGAAAATATTGCAAGACGCCCATTGAACTTCAGCACCGAGCGCTTCAAGCGTCTCGATCAATACCGCAGTTTGAATAGTCATGTGCAAAGAGCCAGTAATGCGTGCGCCACGCAATGGCTGTTGTGCAGCAAATTCATCGCGAATGGCAATCAAGCCAGGCATCTCAGTTTCAGCAATAGCGATTTCTTTGCGGCCAAAGTCAGCCAAAGAAATATCAGCAATTGCGCAACGAGTTGCAACAAAGTTATTTAAGTCAGTTACGGTATTCATTAATGCTCCAGCTAAATACGATCCAATGCTGGAGTAGAAACTCGCTAGCCATTGAATCATGGGTTAGCGAGCGCGGTTGCAATTAGCAAACTCCGGGGGTTACCTTAGAGCCCACTCCCTTCAAGCCTGGGGAAGTGCTGGGTCTCAGCATTCCTTGCAACGCTCCTTGAAGGTATGCCGTAATTGTAAACAATTACGGCATATTTCGCCTCAATACACCTACAAACTGCGTATTTCCTGCTTACAGGCCTGCTGCGGCACGTAATGCTGCTGCTTTATCTGTTTGCTCCCAAGTAAATTCTGGCTCTTCACGACCAAAGTGGCCATAAGCAGCAGTCTTTTTATAAATTGGGCGCAAGAGATTCAACATCTTCACAATACCTTTTGGACGCAAGTCAAAGTGCTCAGAAACCAATTGAGCAATCTTCTCATCCGAAATCTTGCCAGTACCAAAAGTGCTCACCATCACTGAAGTTGGTTTAGCAACACCAATCGCGTAAGAGATCTGAATCAAGCACTTGCTTGCCAAACCAGCAGCAACCACATTCTTCGCAACATAACGTCCAGCGTATGCAGCAGAGCGGTCAACCTTAGATGGATCTTTACCAGAGAATGCGCCGCCGCCGTGAGGGGCTGCACCACCGTAGGTGTCCACAATAATTTTGCGGCCAGTTAAACCACAATCGCCCTGTGGGCCGCCGATAACAAAACGTCCAGTTGGGTTTACCAAAAAATTAATCGCGCCTTTGATCAAATGCTTAGGCAATACTGGTTTGATAATTTCTTCGATTACTGCTTCACGTAATTTTTCGAGAGAAATTTCTTCATCGTGTTGAGTAGACAGCACAACAGTATCAATAGAATCAGGCTTGCCATCCACATAACGCAAGGTCACCTGTGACTTCGCATCAGGACGCAACCAGTTCAAACGGCCATCGCGACGCAACTGTGATTGACGCTCAACCAAGCGGTGTGATAAGTGAATTGGCAAAGGCATGAGCTCAGCAGTTTCATCACAAGCGTAACCAAACATGAGGCCTTGGTCACCAGCGCCTTGGTCCAAGCCGTCATCATGCGCTTTATCAACGCCTTGAGCGATATCAGGGCTTTGCTTGTCGTAAGCAACCAATACTGCACAACCTTTGTAGTCGATGCCGTAGTCAGTGTTGTCATAACCAATTTCACGCAAAGTGTTGCGAGCAACTTGGATGTAGTCAACATTGGCGTCAGTAGTAATTTCACCAGCCAAAACCACCAAGCCGGTGTTGCACAAAGTTTCCGCTGCAACACGTGCAGTAGGATCTTGAGCCAAAATGGCATCGAGAATCGAATCAGAGATTTGGTCTGCTACTTTATCGGGGTGACCTTCAGAAACAGATTCTGAGGTGAAGAAGTAATCATTTGCCATTGCATATTCCTTTAATAATTAACACGATCATTGGGACAACTCGACGTGCCAGGAACTACAACGGCGACGCTTTAGCAGAATTTATGAATCGCCCTGCAAGTTGCCTTAACTCAGCGATGAAGCAATTTTATCTGAAAAGTACTTAATTCAGCAAATCAACCTGAAATCCACACACTCAGAGCGGCATTGAATATCATTAGGGGGTGCGAAAACTCCTTCTCAAGCTCTGCCTTAATGCGATTGCCGTGCTTCCTCTTGCGCTTGTGCAAGTGATTGGGGCCTGTTTAGGCATGTTGGCTTACCTTGGCTCCAAGCAATATCGCTCACTCTTTAGACCCCAATACGAAGCGGTAGTTGATGCACGGGGTCTGACATTCAAGCTTTGGGATGCAGTAAGAGCCTCTGGAATGCTGTTTTCAGACAGCTTGTGGATTTGGCGCAACCCTGCAAAAGCACTGAAATTAGTGGAAGTGCAAAACTGGGATGTGGTTGAAGCGGCGATCGGCGAAGGGCATGGCTTAGTGATGCTGACCCCTCACCTCGGTGGCTTTGAGATCATTCCACGTGTTCTCGCACAGCATTTCCCAGCAACGATTCTCTATCGACCTTCACGCCAAGAATGGCTCAATGAAGTAGTGGAAGAAGGCCGCGCCTATCCAAATATGCATTTCGTGCCGACCAACCTCAATGGCGTGCGCCAAATGACTAGAGCGCTCACCCGAGGCCAAGCGATTGGCATTCTTCCAGATCAAGTGCCCAGTGGTGGCGAAGGTGTTTGGGTCCCATTCTTTGGGCGTCCTGCTTACACAACGCCACTACCAGCGCGTCTAGCTAATCGGAATAACACGCCAGTAGTCATGTTTACCGCTAAGCGCAAAGGTATTGGCCAAGGATGGCTCATGCAGGCTAATCGCCTTGTGCCTTTATCTGAGGATGCCAATCTTGCCGCTGCAGAACTCAACGTTGCAATTGAAAATGCAGTTCTGGTCGCGCCAGAACAATTCATTTGGTCATACAACCGCTATAAGCATCCTGCCGGTGCAGAATTGCCCCCAAGCAATTAAATAAATTCGCTATCATTTTTGAAATGACCTGGTTACAAAACCTCTTCAATTTTTTGGCGCTCAGTCTTTTGCGCCTCTTTGCCTTCCTGCCTTATACGATTACCGTCCATGTGGGCTATGGCCTGGGCTGGCTTGCTGCCCATACCCCAAATAGCCGCACCCACGTAGTGAAAACCAATTTACGCCTGTGCTTTCCCAATCTCAGCGAAAAAGCAATTGATGATCTGGCGACTGAGCACTGGAAATTATTTGGCCGCAGCGTATTAGAGAGAAGTCGCATCTGGTTGGGTAGTGGCAAACAAATTACCGATATCGTCACCATTGCATCAGCGATTACTTTGGGAGATCGCAAGCCACGCCTACTGATTAATCCACACTTTGTTGGACTTGAAGGCGGCTTCATGGCACTTTCCGTCTTAGCCAATCAACACGACTGGCCACGTGGCGCAGGACTTTATCAAAATATGAAGAACCCATTCTTCAATCAAAAAATGATTGAGTGGAGAAATCGCTTTGGCGGAAAGTCCATTGAGCGACAGAGCCGCTTACGTGACCTGATTCGTGAAATTCAAACAGGCAACTTTATTTTCATCGCCCCCGATATTGACTTGGGTCCACGTGACTCTATCTTTGTGCCCTTCTTTGGCATACAGACCAACACCATTACCTCAGTCTCCCGCCTGGCAAGACTCAGTGGCGCTGAAGTATGTTTAATGACAACTACCTTAAACAAAGACCGCAAGGGCTATACCTGCCATATTAGTGAGCCATTGCCAAACTTCCCTAGCGATGATGTTGAAAAAGATACTGCTCGCCTAAATCGATATATCGAGGAACTTGTTCGAGAAAGACCAGCAGAGTACTATTGGGTTCATAAGCGTTTTAAACACAGGCCTGAAGGCGAACCTAGTCTTTACGATTAAACGGAAATATTTTGAGCACCAATACTAACAATCCAGCACGCAAGCTACGCTTCACCAAAATGCATGGAGCTGGCAATGACTTCATTGTGCTCAACGGTATCGACCAAGACTTGAGTGGCATTACCAAGGATCAATGGCAAGCCTTAGCCCATCGTCAATTTGGCATTGGTGCCGATCAAATTCTCCTGGTTGAAAAAGCCACGCGTCCTGATGCTGATTTTAGATACCGCATTTTTAATGCTGACGGCGGTGAGGTAGAGCAATGCGGCAATGGCTCGCGCTGCTTTGTACGCTTTGTATTAGATCAAGGTCTTTCCAATAAGAATCCATTACGCGTGGAAGTGGCACACACCGTTCTGACTCTCAAGTCCCATCCGGATGGCCAGGTTGAGGTGGATATGGGCGCACCAATTTTTGAGCACAGTCATATTCCATTTAATGCAGCCGGGTTGGCAAGCGTTCAAGAGTTTCAAGAGACTCTCTATGCGCTTCCTTTGAATTACCCCGCTACTCACGATAGTTTGGTGGGCGTCCTCTCAATGGGCAATCCACATGCAGTCCAAGTAGTTGGTGATGTTGATAGTGCACCCGTATTAGAAGAAGGCCCAGAAATTGAACAGTTTGCAGCGTTTCCGAAAAAAGTAAACGTGGGTTACATGCAAGCAATCAATCGCAATGAAATCAAATTGCGTGTCTTTGAACGCGGTGCTGGAGAAACGCTAGCCTGCGGTACCGGCGCTTGTGCAGCGGTGGTTTCAGGGATTCGCAGAGGCTTACTAGACTCGCCAGTAAAGGTGCATACGCGGGGCGGCGACTTGCAGATTGCCTGGGGCGGGACTATTGATAACCTTGCTCAGCCAGTCATCATGACCGGCCCAGCAGTTACTGTCTTTGAGGGTGAAACAACAATCTAAAAGCGGTTGCTCTTAGATTCCGTATTTCTCACGATAGGCCTTTACTGAGGGCAAGTGGTTTGTTAACTGCACATCGCTTGATGAAGTTAAGAAAGACATTAAGCCGGCTAAATTCGCAATTGCAATCACCGGTAAACCAAATTCTTGCTCTACGGCCTGCACTGCAGACTTGTCTCCAATTTCAACAGCATTGCCTGAGCGCTCCATACGATCCAAAGCGATCAATACCGCTGCAGGCTCTCCTCCCGCTTTGCGAATAAGATCAACGGATTCCCTAACTGAAGTGCCAGCAGAAATTACATCATCAATGATGACAACCCTGCCCTTTACTGGCGCACCAACCAGCATGCCACCTTCACCATGATCCTTAGCTTCTTTACGGTTGTAAGCATATGGAACGTTAATCCCATCATCTGCCAGCGCAATGGCTGTTGCCGCTGCAAGTGTGATTCCCTTGTATGCCGGTCCATAAAGCATATCGAACTGAATGCCCGATTCCTGCAAGGCTTTGGCGTAATAACGACCCAAGGCGCTTAGTCGAGCTCCATCATTAAATTCACCCGCATTAAAGAAATAAGGTGAGAGTCTTCCCGCTTTGGTTTTAAACTCCCCGAAGGACAAAACCCTTGCCTCTAAGGCAAAACGAATAAAGTTATCTTGATTTGAATTATTTGAGCTCATAGGCCTATATGTTACGCATCATTTCCGCGAACCTCAACGGTATCCGTTCTGCAGTCAAAAAAGGCTTTCTGCCATGGGCTGTAAAGCAAAAGGCTGATTTCATTTGTATGCAGGAGCTTAAGGCTCAGCGCGATGATCTAGAGGACGCCATTCTGAACCCTGACGGCATGCATGGCTACTTCCATCATGCGGAGAAAAAGGGCTACAGTGGTTGCGGTATTTATACGCCCCATAAGCCAGATGAGGTCTTGTACGGCTATGGCAATGAAGAGTTTGATGCTGAAGGGCGCTATGTTGAAGCCCGCTTTAAAGGTATATCAGTGATATCTGTTTATATGCCCTCAGGCTCAAGCTCCCCCGAGCGCCAAGAAGCTAAATATCGCTACCTCGACAGCTTTCTGCCGCATCTCATCTCCCTCAAAAAATCAGGTCGTGAAATTGTCCTATGCGGCGATGTCAATATTGCCCATCAAGAAATTGATCTGAAGAACTGGAAAGGCAATCTCAAAAATTCTGGCTTCTTGCCCGAAGAGCGCGCATGGCTTACCAACTTATTTAGCAAAGTAGGTTATGTCGATGTCTATCGCCAGTTAGAGCCAGAGGCAACTGAAACTTGCTACACCTGGTGGAGTAATCGAGGCCAAGCTTATGCCAAAAATGTTGGCTGGCGTATTGACTATCACATCACTACCCCCGGTATTGCGGCTACAGCCAAGAAAACTACGGTGTATAAGGAGGAGAAATTCTCAGACCATGCGCCACTTATCGTGGATTACGACTGGAAGATTTAACAAGTAACAGGGAGAATTTACTTTCCCCATTACTCCACTTTTACTCACTCTCTTTTTTGGTCTGCACGATCTTGAAATGAATCGTTGCCCAAATAAGAAGTAGGACTGGAGCGCCAATAATGGCGGTGCCGTAGAAGAATGCTTGGTACCCAAAGTTATCAACAAACACTCCAGAGAAGCCCGCCAACCATTTGGGTAGCAGCAACATCATCGAACTGAACAAAGCATACTGGGTGGCTGAGTAACGGATATTAGTAAGCGATGACAAGAACGCTATAAAAGCTGCACTAGCGATACCAGAACTTAAATTATCTGCAGAGATGACCCAAATCAAACCATGTAAATCATGTCCTTGAGTAGCCAGCCAAGCAAACAATATATTGCTAACCGCTGAGAGAACCGCGCCTACAAATAGAATTCGCAACACGCCAAAACGCAATGTGAGCACGCCACCAACAAAAGCACCAACTAAGGTCATCACTACACCAAACACTTTGCTTACTGCAGCAACCTCATCTTTGGTGTAACCCATATCTACATAAAAGGGGTTTGCCATAATGCCCATCACGACATCACTAATACGGTAGATGGCAATTAATGACAAGATCAAAATAGCATGCCAGCGATAGCGTGTAATAAATTCTGCAAAAGGCTCAACTAAGGTCTGATATAGCCATGCTTTGGCAGTACGGACCTTTGCTAACTCATACTTCACAGGCTCTTTGCTTAAAAGGGTTGTAATTACACCTACCCCAATTGAGGCCGCCATACAAAGATAGGCAAATTGCCATGCACCCGCATCGTAACCACTACCTGTTTCAGCACGAGCAGCAAGCCAAAGCACACCGGCGCCGGCCCAAATTAAGGCAAGACGATATCCAGTTTGATATGTAGCAGCAAGGGCTGCTTGATGGTCACCATTGGCCGACTCAATACGGAAAGCATCTAATGCGATATCTTGAGTGGCAGATCCAAAAGCCACCAAGAGCGCACACCAAACAATGGAATTGAGTGCCAGCTTGGGATCTAAAGTCGACATACCGACCAGACCCAAAATGATGAGTGCTTGCGCAAAGAGTAACCAGCTGCGACGGCGACCAAACAATTGCGTTAAGAGCGGGATTTGTAAGCGATCAACAAGCGGAGCCCAAACCCACTTAAAAGCATATATCAAACCAACCCAAGTTAAGTAACCAATGGTGCTGCGATCAATGCCGGCTTCACGCAGCCAAAAGCTCAGAGTTCCTAGAATAAGTAATAGAGGAAGTCCTGCGGAAAAGCCCAAGAACAACATGCGCAAACAAGACCATTCGAGATAAACCCGAAAGTCTTGAAGCCAGGACTTCACTACATGGAGTTGCTTGTTAGGCACGACGAATGCGGAATAAAGCGAGACTACCAAATAAATTTGGCATCAAAGTCACCTGGCGACCCTCATGCAAGATGCATTGATCAATTACCTTCAGGCCAAGGCTTGAGGCTAACTTCTCAAAGTCAGCAACCGTGAGAACGCGTACGTTGGGCGTGTTGTACCACTGATAAGGCAAACTCTTAGAAACTGGCATGCGGCCTAGACCAACAGCCAATCGATGAGACCAATGGCCGAAGTTTGGAAAAGAGATTACTGACTCCTTGCCTACACGCACTACCTCACGCAAAATCTTTTCAGTTTGATGAATAGTTTGCAGAGTTTGTGACAGCACAACTGTGTCAAAACTACCATCTTCAAAGAGCGCTAAGCCGCCTTCTAAATCTTGCTGTATGACGTTTAAGCCCTTTTGCACGCAAGAGAGTACGCGTGAATCATCAATCTCAACACCATAAGCGTGAACCGGTTTTTGCTTCTGCAAAAACTCCAAGAAACTACCATCGCCACAACCGAGATCCAAGACTTGAGTATTGGGTGCAATCCAATTAGCTATGGCAGCAAAGTCGGCACGCTTATTAAAATTGCTCATGCTTGAACCTCACGCATTTGCTTAAAGTAAGCTCGGACCAGGTTGTGATAACGCTCGTCATTTAGCAGAAAAGCATCATGCCCATGTGGCGCGTCGATCTCAGCATAGGTTACTTCACTCTTATTGCTCAGCAAAGATTGCACAATCTCGCGACTGCGATCAGGCGGGAACCGCCAGTCGGTTGAAAAGCTGACAACCAAAAACTTAGCTTGCACCTCCGCTAAGGCGCGATTCAGACTGCCATCGTAACGACGTGCTGGATCAAAATAATCTAGTGCACGCGTAATCAATAAATAAGTATTGGCATCAAAGTAGCTTGAAAACTTATCACCTTGATGACGTAAATAACTCTCAACCTCAAACTCAACATCAAAGCTGAAGCGATAGTCATTTGACTCGCCATTAGGGCGCTGCAATTCTCGTCCAAATTTTTCTGCCATGTCATCATCAGATAAATAGGTGATGTGACCAACCATGCGCGCCAAACGCAAACCCCGCTTTGGTACAACGCCATGCTCGTAGTAGTTGCCCCCATGAAAATCAGGATCAGACAGAATGGCATTACGAGCCACTTCATTGAAGGCAATGTTTTGTGCGCTCAGCCTTGGGGTAGATGCCACCACCACACAATGGTCTATGCGCTTAGGAAACTGAATAGCCCAAGCCATAGCTTGCATGCCACCCAGGCTTCCACCCATTACAGCAGCAAATTTACGAATACCCAACTTATCCGCCAAGCGGGCTTGAGTATTCACCCAATCCTCAACCGTGACCACCGGAAAATCTGCGCCATATGGCTTGCCATTAGTAGGATTGATGCTCATTGGCCCAGTAGAACCAAAACAAGAGCCTAAATTATTGACGCCAATGACAAAAAAGTGATCGGTATCCACTGGCTTACCAGGACCAATCATGTTGTCCCACCAACCAATGTCTTCTGGATTATCTGGGCTTGGGCCAGCTACATGATGAGATGCATTGAGAGCATGACAAACAAGAACAGCATTACTTTTATCGGCATTGAGTTTGCCGTAGGTCTCAATCACTAAATCGTAGCCAGACAAAATGGCGCCACTCTGCAAAGGCAGGGGCTCGGCAAAATGAATAGTATTTCTAGAGAGGTGTAGCTCGCTCATTCTGAAAGGAGAAGGCGCAGGCTAACATCGGAGGCTTCAGTTGGCAGCTTCTTAAATCCGCTACGGGCAAAGCGATGCCAACGACCCAAAACAAAACTCATCAACATGGCCGCACGAATGCTGACCTCTTCTTGGCCTAGCTGAGCCCAATTACCGCCTTGGGTTTGGGCAATACGTAGAGCTTGCTTAAGAGATGCTTCGACACGATCAAGCACTTGAGTAATGCGCTCTTGAAGACGATCATCCTCTTGCAATAAAGCATCGCCCAATAAAACGCGAGTCATGCCAGGATTCTTTTCAGCAAAGAATAAAAGCATTTGCAAGATACCGCGCGCCTGAACAAGGCCAGATTCTTCTTTTTGATTAATTTGATTAATCAATCCAAAAACGGTTTGCTCAATAAAAGAAATGAGGCCTTCAAACATCTGCGCCTTGCTGGCGAAGTGCCGATAAAGAGCTGCTTCTGAAACCTCAATCTTGGCCGCTAAAGCGGCTGTAGTGACACGCTCAGCCTTTGGGTTTTGCAACATCTCAGCAAGCACTTGCAGAATCTGTAAGCGGCGTTCACCTGGGCGAGGGCGCTTACGAGCTACACCAGCGTCAGCGTTGCTGTCGTTGATGTTTACTGGCTCTAAAGATTCGCTCATGGTTATCTGCTTATCTAGAGCGAATCATCGTGCCGAATGCTTGCTCGGTCAGAATTTCTAACAATAATGAATGCTCAATGCGGCCATCAATAATGTGCACTGAATTGACACCGCTCTTAGCGGCATCTAATGCGGAAGAAATCTTGGGCAACATACCGCCAGAAATAGTGCCATCAGCAAAGAGCGCATCAATTTCTCGCGCGGTTAAATCTGTCAGCAACTTACCGTCTTTATCCATCACGCCCGGGATATTGGTCATCATGACCAACTTCTCTGCATGCAGGATTTCTGCCATCTTGCCAGCCACCAAGTCAGCATTAATGTTGTAAGCCTGGCCTTCTGCACTAAAGCCAATAGGAGAAATTACCGGAATAAACGCATCGTCTTGCAAAGCTTTAACCACCGCAGGATTAATTGCCTCGATCTCACCAACAAAACCGATATCCACCATCTTGCCCGGCTCTGTATCGCTAGGAATCTTCATTTTCTTAGCGTGAATCAATCCGCCGTCTTTACCAGTCAAGCCAACAGCCTGGCCGCCAAAGTGGTTAATCAACATCACAATATCCTGCTGCACCTCGCCGCCTAGAACCCATTCCACTACTTCCATGGTTTCTTCATCGGTTACGCGCATACCTTGAATAAAAGTACCGGTCTTACCAATCTTCTTCAAGGCCTCATCAATTTGTGGGCCTCCCCCATGAACTACTACTGGATTCATGCCAACAAGCTTTAACAAGATCACGTCACGCGCAAAACTTTCCTTGAGACGTTCTTCCACCATGGCATTTCCGCCATACTTAATCACAATAGTCTTGCCGTGATACGCACGAATATAAGGCAAAGCCTCAGCAAGAATCTCCGCCTTTAATAAAGGAGAGATATCACTAATGGTTGGTAAATGCTTAGTCATCGCTACTTAAAATTTATTCGCCAAATAATTTTTGACGGAGTTCGCGACGCTCTTGAGCCTCAAGAGATAAATTAGCTGTAGGCCTTGCAATTAAACGGTTCAAGCCGATTGGCTCACCAGTTTCTTCGCACCATCCATAGTCACCTGACTCAATGCGAGCCAATGCTTGCTCCACTTTTTTAAGCAGCTTGCGCTCACGATCACGCGTGCGCAATTCCAATGCATGCTCCTCTTCGATCGTTGCACGGTCGGCGGGATCGGGAACCAAAATATTTTCACGCAGATGTTCTGTTGTCTCGGACGCATTCTTCAAAATGTCATCTTTGAGAGTGAGTAGTTTTTGACGGAAAAAATCTAACTGCGCAGCACTCATGTAGTCCTTATCGGACATCTTGAGCAATTCGGCCTCAGTCAATGGAGCACCTTTTGCAACCTTAGCGCTCGCAGCCTTACTACTAGCTTTTGCAGCGGTTGATGGTTTTGTTGCTGTTTTTACCGTCATCTCATTCTTTCCTGGTTTGAAGCATTATTGCTTCATTCTGCCAAACTTTTACGACTCCTTTATTAATATTCATCAATATGGGCCGTGGCGGCGGATTGTACCCGAATCTTGCTAGGCCAAACAGCCCTCAAGCCCTGCCAATAGGGTGTCCTTGGGCAAATCGATGCCTATGAAGACCATCCGGGTTTGCTTGGGTTCTGTGCCCCATGGACCGGCTAAATCGCTGCCCATCATCTGATGAACCCCCTGAAACACCACTTTTCGGCTACTTCCCTTCACATAGAGTACACCCTTGTAGCGCAACATCTTCTCTCCAAAGACCTCCAAAATGCCTCCCAGGAAGTCTTCCAACTTTTTGTGATTAAAGGGTTTATCACTACGAAAAACAAAGGATTGGATACGATCAGTATGGCCAGCATGGCCATGGTGTTGGTGCTGGTGGTCGTGACTATGGTCATGGCCACAGGTACTGTGGTCGTGGTCGTGACTATGGTCATGACCGCAATCCGCATGGTCATGATCTTCCTGCTCCAAGAAATGAGGGTCAATATCCAACTTGGCATTGAGATTAAAGCCCTTGAGGTCTAAGACAGCATTCAAGGGCACCACACCCTTAGAAATGCCTGCAATAGGCGCTCTTGGGTTCATATGCATCAGGCGATTACGTAAGGCATCTACTTCAGCAGGCGTCACTAAATCGGTCTTAGTAATAAAGATTTGGTCGGCAAAGCCAACTTGGCGCTGAGCCTCTTCATGCTCATTGAGTTGTTGCTGACCGTGCTTGGCATCCACCAGGGTCACTACAGCATCTAAAACATAATGGTCTGCCACATCATCATCCATAAAGAATGTCTGAGCGACGGGGCCAGGATTAGCAACGCCTGTGGTTTCAATCACGACACGATCAAAACTAATCTTCTTATCTTTGCGTTGCTCCCAAAGCTCGTTTAAAGCATCCACGAGATCGCCACGAATGGTGCAGCAAATACAACCATTGCTCATTTGCACAATGTTCTCTTGGTTGTCTTGCACCAAGATGTCGTTATCAATATTCTCTTCACCGAATTCATTCTCAATGACGGCAATTTTTTTGCCATGCTCTTCAGTCAAGATGTGTTTAAGCAAAGTGGTTTTGCCGCTTCCCAAGAAGCCCGTCAAAATCGTTACTGGAATTAATGCCATGGATGATCCAATCAAAATCTAAAAGCCAACAATTCCCAAAGCGGGAAACCTTCTATCTTACCGAGTTCCTCAGCCTTTGCCAGCCTTTGCGCGCGGATGCGCTTTATCGTATGCCTGAGCTAGGTGCTGAAAATCTAAAGAGGTATAAATCTGGGTACTAGCAATGCTGGCGTGCCCTAGCATCTCCTGTACTGCACGTAAATCCTGTGAGGATTGCAGCACGTGGCTGGCAAAGCTATGGCGCATCATATGAGGATGCACATGGGTGGGCAATCCAGCGCGCATAGCTAAAGTCCGCAGTCTTGCTTGTACGGTACGTGGTGATAAGCGCTTACCCGTTGCTGACAAAAACAAGGCGATGGATTCTTCTGAATAGTTTCCAGCATCACGCAGCTCTCGCCAGGTAGCAAGTGATTTCATTGCAGGCACACCAACAGGTACTGAACGTCGCTTGCCGCCCTTACCCAAAACTGTTACTTCAGCAGCATTCCAATCCAACCAACCAGCAGATTCATGCTGACGATTTTTGCTTTGCATCACATCAATTCCCAAGAGCTCTGAAAGACGCAGGCCTGATGAGTAAAGCAAATCAATAATGGCTGCATCTCGGATTGATTCCAAATCCTTTTTTTCTTCCGCTTCTTTCACGGCTTGGTTTACCAGGGCAAGCGCCTGCTCGACAGACAAAGCCTTGGGCAAAGACCTCAAGCGCTTAGGCGCCTTTACATCGTCAACCGGGTTAGCAATTAAATTGCTTGTTACCTTACCAGCACGGGCATCACGCCTGGCATCTTTCTCGGTAAGCCAGTCATACCAGCCACGCCATGCAGAAAGCGCTCTCGCAATACTTCTTGAGGATTTACCTTTGGAGTGCAAACGGCCAGCCCAACGACGCACATGGCCGTTGCTCACTTTTAATAGCTCAACATTGTCTTCAAGAGCGAAATTTTGCAGATCACTCAAATCCATGCCATACGCTTTGAGCGTATGCGGCGAGAGCTGACGCAACACATGTAACTCATGCAAATACTCTTGCATGAGGGGGTGTAGTTCAGTCAACTTTAATTTCATAAGCCTGGATACGATCCAAAGCTGCGGCAGTTAATTCAGCAATCTGGCGCAAGTAGAAGGCGCCCATATCTGCCGTAAAGCGAGATTCATCCTTGCTAGCCAGCAACAACACGGCCGGTGATTGAGTGGCACCAATACTCTTACCCAAGGGCAGGCCAATAGCCACCATACTTTGCCACTCCGGATCAATGGTCGTCTGGCTTGCCAACAAATCTACGCTAGCTGCCACCAATTCTTTTGCAGAGCCACATAGTGGTGTGTCGACCCAAGGACCAAATGCAGAAGTAGGTGATAGCAGTTGAGCAGACTCCACCTCAAAGACTTCGGCTAAGCCCGAAGTAATCGCAGCCTCCACGTCTGATTTATTGTTGGCCTTCATCAAACGCAATAACCAAGCAACTAAACTTTGTTGAGTTTTATCGTTACGGCTACCAAAATGCAACATCTCGCTTAGGCGACGATTGAGCTCTTGGTTCTGTGTGCGCAATACTGTCATCTGACGTTCTTGCAAAGAGATCGCACGATCCTCATGTGGGTGCTTAATCCGAATCTCATTAAAGAGATCAGCGTAACGCTCAAAGAAGCCTGGGGTTGAACGCAACCACTCAGCAACTAACTCTTCTTGTTCGGCTTGCTTTGGATCGATTGCACTCATATATTTCTTTCTAAATATGTTCTTTGGTTAACCAAGCTTTTTACGCAAGAGCTCGTTTACTTGACCAGGGTTTGCTTTGCCTTGAGAGGCCTTCATGATCTGGCCAACGAGAGCGTTAAATGCTTTCTCTTTGCCTGAGCGGAACTCTTCAACCGATTTCTGGTTGGCCGCCAACACCTGATCAATAATGGCTTCAATGGCGCCGCTATCACTAATTTGTTTTAGTCCTTTAGCGTCAATAACCTGATCAACGGTGCTGATAGCTTTACCTGCGATAGCTTCTTCCCAAAGAATGGCAAAGATATCTTTAGCAATCTTATTGGAGATAGTGCCATCTGCCACACGCGTCAGTAATGGCGCTAAATGCTCCGCTTTTAATGGCGCGTCAGCTGCAGCAATGCCTGCACGATTTAAGGAGGAAGCAAATTCACCAGCAATTAAATTGGCTGCGGCCTTTGCCAATGGCTTACCTACGATTACCAACAATGCTTCAAATACTTTTGCTGTGTCGCGATCTTGCGTGAGCAACTGCGCATCGTATGCACTTAAGCCAAACTCGGTTTGCCACTGCTCGCGTAATTGAGCAGGTAATGCTGGCATCTTGCTGCGCACATCTGTAATCCATGCATCATCAATCACAACGGGCAATAAGTCAGGATCGGGGAAGTAGCGATAGTCGTTAGCATCTTCTTTACTGCGCATACTGCGGGTTTCGCCACGGTCAGGATCGTAAAGTCGGGTTTCTTGAACAACGGCACCGCCATCTTCAATCAGCTCGATTTGACGACGCACTTCATATTGAATGGCTTCCTCTAAAAAGCGGAAGGAGTTCAAGTTTTTGATTTCGCAACGGGTACCGAATTCAGCCTGGCCTTTAGGGCGAACAGAAACGTTCGCATCGCAACGGAAAGAGCCTTCTTGCATATTGCCGTCACAAACTCCCAGCCACACCACCAAGCCATGCAAAGCCTTGGCATAGGCAACGGCCTCAGCGGCACTGCGCATCACTGGCTCAGTAACAATCTCGAGGAGTGGTGTGCCGGCGCGGTTCAAATCAATCCCGCTAGAGGGCTCGCCATGAGGGCCTGTAAAGCCTTCTTCATGGACTGATTTACCAGCATCCTCCTCCATATGGGCGCGAGTGAGTTCAACTACTTTTATTTCATCCCCAACCAAGATCTCAAGATACCCGCCAACAACAACCGGGATCTCCATCTGGCTGATTTGATAGCCCTTGGGTAGATCTGGGTAGAAATAATTCTTGCGAGCAAAGATACTTGCCGGCGAAATCTTCGCATTTACTGCTAAACCAAATCGAATCGCATGCTCTACCGCTTGACGATTAAGTACAGGCAAAACGCCAGGCAATGCTAAATCCACCGCACACGCTTGCGTGTTTGGCGCGGCGCCAAAGCGCGTACTTGCGCCACTAAAAATCTTGGACTGAGTTTGCAACTGCGCGTGGGTCTCTAGACCAATAACGACTTCCCATTGCATCATGCCACCTCACTTGCTGGACGCAAATGCCAATCAGTGGCTTGCTGATATTGATGAGCCACTTGCAACAAGCGCGCTTCAGAAAAATAATTACCAATGAGCTGCATGCCAATTGGCAAGTTGTTTGTATTAAATCCACAAGGGACACTCATCGCTGGCAAGCCTGCCAAGTTAGTAGAGAGCGTATAAATATCTTCTAAATACATTTGCACGGGATCTTTAGATTTCTCGCCCAAACGCCAAGCCACATCAGGGGCTACAGGCCCCAGGATGACATCGCACTGATTGAATGCAGCTTGAAAATCCGCTGCAATAATGCGACGAATTTTTTGTGCCTGAAGATAGTAAGCATCATAGTAACCATGACATAGCACATAGGTTCCAATCATGATGCGGCGCTTCACTTCTTCACCAAAACCTTCGGTGCGTGACTTGGCATACATATCATTGAGATCACGATACTCATTGGCACGATACCCATAACGCACACCATCAAAGCGACTCAAGTTACTCGATGCTTCTGCTGGCGCTAAAACGTAATACACCGGTATGGATAACTTGGTTTTAGGCAAGCTGACTTCAATTAATGTAGCGCCTAAATTTTCTAAAAGCTTAGTGGCTTCAGTAACGGATTTAGCAACATCAGCGGCTAAACCTTCTGCAAAAAATTCTTTAGGTAAACCAACACGCAAACCCTCCAATGGTTTTGCGGGATTGGCATTGCCTTTCTTCCAATGTTGATTGAGGTAACGACCGTAATCTTCACCAGAGTCAGCCAAAGAGGTGGAGTCACGCGGATCATGCGAAGACATTGCAGACAGCAACAAGGCGCAGTCTTCTGCAGTCTTGCCCATCGGCCCAGCTTGATCGAGCGATGAAGCGTAAGCAATCATGCCGTAGCGTGACACTCGCCCATAACTCGGCTTAATTCCAGTTAAGCCGCAAAAAGCAGCCGGCTGACGAATTGATCCGCCTGTATCTGTGCCAGTTGCAATCGGAGCCAATCCCGCTGCTACAGCTGCAGCAGAGCCACCGGACGAGCCTCCCGCTACGTGAGAAGCATTCCAAGGGTTTAAGACCGGCCCAAAGGCGGAGTTTTCATTAGAAGAGCCCATTGCGAACTCATCCATATTGGTTTTGCCAAGACAAACCATGCCAGCGCCATGGGGATTGTCTTCATCTGGAATTCCCAGATTCGCTACTACCGTGGCATCGAAAGGACTCTGATAGCCAGCCAAGATTTTGGAGGCTGCGGTCGAATTCCAACCCCGGGTTACAAAGACATCTTTATGAGCCACAGGAATGCCGGTTAACTTACCAGCTTTACCAGATGAAATTAACTGATCTGCCTTATTTGCTTGCTCTAAACTTAAGTGAGCATTCACATCAAGATAGGCATTCCACTGTTTTCCAGCCTCAATACGGTCTAAGAAGTACTGGGTTAGCTCTGTACTGGATACCTCTTTTGCAGCAAGTGCTTTTGCCATTAAGGCGATAGGGGTGTTGTGCCAACTCATTCGATCACCTTTGGCACCAAGAAATAGCCGTCATGCTGAGCAGGGGCTGACTGCATATTTTCGGCACGATGATCTGATTCAGTAACTTGATCAACGCGCATGGGCTGGGCCAAATCCCGCAAAAAGAGGATTGGGTGAGCCAATGGCTCAAGACCAGTGGTATCCACGGCCTGCATTTCCTCAACCAAAGAAAAAATGGCCTGTAATTGAGGTAAAACTGCCTCGGCTTCTGCCTGATTTAACTCAAGCCTAGATAGGTGCGCAATGCGCTGGACATCATCAAGTTTCATGGGACGAGAGTATCATTCCTATATATTTTCATTAACACTTTCTATTTTCCCACTACATCATGTTTGGTTTTTTCCGCAGCTACTTTTCCAATGACCTAGCCATCGACCTAGGAACCGCTAACACCTTAATTTATATGCGTGAGCGGGGTATTGTCCTCGATGAACCTTCTGTTGTGGCAATTCGCCAAGAAGGTGGGCCAAACGGCAAAAAGACCATTTTGGCCGTCGGCAAAGAGGCAAAAGCGATGTTGGGTCGTGTTCCAGGGAATATTGAGGCCATTCGCCCAATGAAGGATGGCGTTATCGCTGACTTCACCATCACCGAACAAATGCTCAAGCAATTTATCAAACTTGTGCATGAAAGCAAATTATTAAAGCCAAGTCCACGCATCATCATTTGCGTTCCTTGCGGATCTACCCAAGTTGAACGTCGTGCGATTCGCGAATCTGCATTAGGCGCTGGGGCATCACAAGTATTTCTGATTGAAGAACCAATGGCAGCTGCAATTGGTTCTGGCTTGCCTGTCTCAGAAGCTGCGGGTTCGATGGTTGTCGACATCGGCGGCGGTACAACTGAAGTTGGCGTCATGTCATTAGGTGGCATGGTTTACAAAGGCTCTGTTCGTGTTGGTGGCGATAAGTTTGATGAAGCGATTACCAATTACATTCGTCGTAACTACGGGATGTTGATTGGTGAACAAACTGCTGAGCTGATTAAAAAAACGATTGGCTCAGCTTTCCCTGGCGCTGAAGTGCGCGAGATGGAAGTAAAGGGTCGCAATCTTTCTGAAGGTATCCCACGTAGCTTCACCGTTACTAGCAACGAAATTCTGGAAGCGTTGACTGATCCATTGAATCAAATCGTGACTGCGGTAAAAGCAGCTCTCGAGCAAATTCCACCAGAGTTGGCGTCCGATATTGCTGAACGCGGCATGATGCTTACTGGCGGCGGAGCCTTATTGCGCGACCTCGATCGCCTCTTGCTTGAAGAAACTGGTTTGCCAATTCATGTGGCAGAAGATCCCTTAACTTGCGTGGCTCGTGGTTGCGGTATCGCACTCGAGCGCATGGATAAGTTAGGCGGAGTGTTCTCGCACGAGTAAGCAACATACACGTCGACCAGGGAATTGCAACATAGCGCTCCACCACTTTTCAGACAGGGCATTCCGGCCTTACTTAAACTGATTGTCTGTCTGTCGATCAGCATCGCTCTGATGCTGATCGATTTTCGTTTCAAAGCACTCGACCCCATTCGCAATAATGTCAACTGGATTTTGCGTCCTCTTGAATATGTGATGATGGCACCGCGTAACGCCTTCGAAGCAACATCAGAATATTTCACCACCCGATCAACTCTTGATCAAGAAAACCAAGTAATGAAAGTACGTCAAGCAGAGCTTTCTTTGCTGGCAAATCAATCTGAATTTTTGATGGTGGAAAACCAAAACCTGCGCGAGCTTATGACTTTGCAAAAACAGGTTCCATTCAAAACATTACCGGCAGAAATTCTATTTAATCCACCCAATCCAATCTCGCAGCGCATCGTAATCAATCGTGGCAGCAATGATGGCCTAAAGCTTGGCAATCCGATTGCCAATGATTCTGGCATTTTGGGTCAAGTGGTTCGCCTCTATGAGCGCTCTGCCGAGGTTTCCCTGCTGGAAGACCGTGATTTTGCGGTTCCAGTTCAAGTGGCCCGCAACGGCCTTCGTGCGGCTGTATTTGGCGCGGGGCGTGGCAATCCATTGGAGCTACGCTATTTACCGGTAGCCAGCGATTTGGAGGTTGGCGATATTTTGCTGACCTCGGGCATTGATGGCGTTTACCCCCCAGGGTTTGCAGTAGCAGTGATTAGCAAAATAGAGCGCAATGTTGATAAGAACTCTTCTAACGTCTTTTGTGATCCCGTTGCGGCAGTAAATCGCTATCGTCAAGCGCTTGCACTGTTGTACGATCCGCAACTTGATGCCAAAGCGGCAACTGTAAATAGCAAATCCACTTCTGGTGCACCACTAAGCAATACACCCGGCAGACGCCAAACGCGTGCGCGAGGTATGCAATGATCGATTTCCAGAGCGGCTATATTCTGCGCCCGGTAAATCCGGTCTTCATTTATTTCAGCTTATTTTGTGCGCTGCTATTAAACCTATTGCCCATTGGTAATTACGGTTGGGTGCCAGATTGGTTAATCCTGTGTATTGTGTTTTGGAACATTCATCAACATCGCTATGTCAGCGTCATCACCGCCTTCATTTTGGGCTTGATGATCGATGTACATAATTCCGATTTATTAGGATTGCACGCCTTTAGTTACTCTCTGGTCGCCTACCTTGCTATCTCATGGCACAGGCGCATTGTGGCTCTGACCGTTCTTTCCCAAGCCCTGCACCTACTCCCCATCTTCTTATTGGTATCGCTATTTCCTGTGCTGGCGCACTGGCTGCTCAGCGGTGAACTCTATTGGTGGGCTTTAACAGGTGCGATCCAGGCTTTGATTGAAGCAATGCTTTGGCCGCTAGCCACCCGCATCCTGCTTGCGCCGCAACGTCGCCCTATAGATGTTGATCACAATCGACCCCTTTAAGAAGCGGCATGGTTTCTTTTAAAAAACCGGATCTCGACTCTTTTCAAGAGCGCATTCATATTGCGACTCTATTTGTCACGTTTTGCTTTTTACTACTCATCACCCGTCTTGTATGGCTACAACTAGTAAGCCACGGAAAATACGCACTTCTGGCTGAAAGCAATCGCATTGCCTTGGTTCCAGCGCCAGCAAATCGTGGGCTCATTATTGATCGCAATGGCATCGTTATTGGTCGAAATTATTCTGCCCTTACCTTGGATGTGAATGCTGAAGAAGTCAAAGGGAACGTAGATCAGCTCATCAACGATCTTTCTGAAATCGTTGCTATTTCGCCTCGGGATCGTCGCAATTTCAAGCGCTCCCTGGAGGATTCTCGAAATATGGGCACTTTCCCTCTGCGCTCCATGCTCAACGAGACCGAAACCGCCCGGTTTATGGCCAATCGCTATCGCTTTCCTGGGGTAGAAATCCGGGCTAGAAGCTTTCGGGAGTATCCATACAACGAATTAGCCTCCCACCTGATTGGCTATATTGGCCGCGTTTCGCAACGTGACAAAGAGCGCATGCAGACTGAAATTGAGGGCGCCAAGGCCGATGATCCCGATGCTTTGCAGGCTTCTTTTTTGCGTGGCATTCAGTACGTAGGCAAGATTGGTTTAGAGCAAAGCTATGAAAATGTTTTGCGTGGCGTGCCTGGTTACGATCAAGTAGAAATTACTGCGGGCGGCAAACCGGTGCGTACACTTTCAAGCTCCCCTTCAGTTCCCGGCAAAAATGTAGTTCTCTCCGTTGATATCAAGCTCCAATATTTAGTTGAGCAACTATATGGAAATTTTCGCGGTGCATTTGTGGCCATTGAACCAGCGACAGGTGATGTATTGGCTTTTGTCTCTAAGCCCAACTTCAATCCGAATGATTTTGTGGAAGGCATTGATTCGGTGACTTGGAAAGAGTTGAATGACTCTCCACAGAAGCCGCTCTATAACCGCCCACTGAAAGGAATCTATCCACCCGGATCTACTTACAAACCTTTCATGGCATTAGCCGCTTTAGAAAATAAAAAGCGTACTCCATCACAAACAATTTCGGATCCTGGCTACTTTGACTTTGGCAACCACACCTTCCGGGACGATAAAAAAGGTGGTCACGGAATTGTCGATATGCAAAAGTCGATTGTTGAATCTTGTGACACGTATTACTACATGCTTGCTCGAGACATGGGGGTAAACATGATTGCCGATTTTATGAAGCCATTGGGCTTTGGTCAAATCACTGGCATTGATTTACAAGGCGAAGCAAGAGGTGTTTTGCCATCCACCGAGTGGAAGAAAAATACTTTCAAAAAACCTGAGCAGCAAAAATGGTACGAGGGTGAAACTATTTCCCTGGGTATTGGACAGGGTTACAACGCTTTCACAATTTTGCAATTAGCCCATGCCATGGCAAACGTAGCTAATAACGGAATTGTGATGAAGCCCCACTTAGTCAAAGCCATTGAAGATCCATTTACTCGCAACAGAGTACTGACAACTCCAAAAGAAAGTTATCGCATCGATCTCAATGCTGAGAATATTGAAGTGATTAAGAAGGCCATGGTCGAGGTTAATAACTCCGGCACATCTGCCGCAGCATTTAAAGGCACTGGATATCAAGTGGGTGGGAAAACTGGAACTGCGCAGGTATTTAGCTTGAACTCCAAAGATTACAAGCATGGATCCACAGCAGAATTTTTGCGCGACCATGCCTTGTATATCGCATTTGCTCCAGCGGATAAACCAACCATTGTGATTGCAATGGTTGTAGAGAACGCAGGCTTCGGCGCACAGTATGCTGCTCCGATTGCACGTCAAGCATTGGACTACTACATTGAGGGCAAGTGGCCCAAGGAGGTTCCTGAATGGAAAAGAGCCCCTTAATCAAAGTTAAAGTATTTTTCTCCAGCATCTTCGCTGGTTTAGACCGCCAGCTAGGCCTTATTCTGCTTGGCTTAGCGGCTGTTGGCTTTTGTACTTTTTTATCTGCAAGTCAAAATACTCCCGTACAAATTACAGATGAATTGCGCAACCTCGCACTCTCGTTTTTAGTGATGTGGATCGTTTCACGTATTCCACCTAAGTGGTTGGAGATGGGTGCAGTTTGGATTTATGGATTTGGTGTTGCCCTCTTAATAGCAGTAGCCGCATTCGGACTCATTAAAAAGGGTGCTCGTCGCTGGCTCAATATTGGAGTTGTCATTCAGCCATCGGAGATCATGAAGATTGCAATGCCACTGATGCTTGCTTGGTACTTTCAAAAGCGAGAAGGCATTCAAAAATCTTGGGACTATGGTATTGCTACTGTGATCTTAGCGATACCAGTTTTTTTAATTGCACGCCAACCGGACCTGGGAACGGCGCTACTCGTTTTTGCGGCAGGACTATACGTCATCATCTTGGCGGGCCTACCGTGGAAATGGATACTGCCGTTTGTTGGCTTGGGTGTTATTGGTATTTTGTTAATCATTATTTTTGGCGGCACTATTTGTGCCCATGATGTAGTGTGGCCATTTGTGCACGACTATCAAAAGCATCGCATATGCACTCTGCTAGATCCGACTAGCGACCCACTTGGAAAGGGCTTTCATACCATTCAATCCATGATTGCAATTGGCTCTGGCGGATTCTTTGGCAAAGGTTGGTTCCAAGGAACGCAAGCACATCTAGAATTTATTCCAGAAAAACATACTGACTTTGTCTTTGCAGTTTTCTCTGAGGAATTTGGCTTATTGGGTAATCTGATATTGATTGCCTTGTTCTTCGCGCTCATTAAAAGAGGTTTAGCGATCTCGGCGAGCGGGCCAAACTTATTTACGCGTCTCTTAGGTGCGTCAGTGACTTTAATTTTCTTTACCTATGCATTTGTCAACATTGGCATGGTGAGTGGTCTCTTGCCAGTAGTTGGTGTGCCACTTCCATTTATTAGTTATGGTGGCACTGCATTAGTGACACTTGGCTTTGGCGCAGGGATATTAATGAGCATCCATCGTCACCGTCGTTTAGTGCAAAGCTAACTCAGCTTAGTGTTGCATCTGATTGATTGAGATTTTTGAAGGAATAAAAAAGCCCGGCATGCCGGGCTTTTTTATCAACAAAGGAAGAATTACTTCTTACGCTTGTTAACTGAATCTTTAAATGCTTTACCAGCAGAAAACTTAACAGTTTTTGCAGCAGCAATTTTGAGTGGCTCGCCAGTTTTTGGGTTACGACCCATACGTGCTGCACGTTTGCCAGAAGCAAAAGTACCAAAGCCGATCAGTTGTACTGAGTCACCTTTAGTAACAGCTTTGATAATTGTGTCGATTGCAGAATTCAATGCGAATTCAGCTTTGGCTTTAGAAATCTCCGCGTCGTCAGCAATCGCTGCGATTAGTTCGGCTTTGTTCAAGTGAAGCTCCTTATAGATATTGATGTCAGCGCACATTACGCTTACATGATTTTAACCACAAAAAATTACAAAAATAAAGTTGCGTTACAGCAATTTTTTACTACGACTACAAATTACTCATCCAAAACAGTAATATCAGAAACAAAATACTCGGTATCGCCAAAACAGGTAGTTGGCAAACCAATGTGTTGCTCATACTTTAGGGCCACCTTTTTACCTAAATTAGCATTGATTTTTTGCGCCACAGCATCTTCGCGCACCGTAAAGAAGAATTTTTCTGACATCGTGCCCGGCATAGAAACCATGGCTAATTCGCCTTCCCAAGTTTTGCATACGTAACCGCGATTAGAGAATTTCTGGACATACCCTGCACGCTCACCACTGCCATAGCTCCAAGTTAGCATTCCCCATGTATAGACTGAAATACCCACTAACCCAATTAAAACAAGGCTTAAGAGCCACTTTATAAAGCTATTCATAAGATCATCCTTAGCAAAACTCCACATAAACCCTAGGCCGGTTTTCAAACCCTCTGCTTGAAGTATATGAGCATCCAAGCATAAGAAATAGTCAATTTAGATCTGATATACAAATTAAAATATTAATAATTACCTCACTTAGACAAAACTCATGGAAATTCGCCACATCATCTTTTTTATTTTTATTGCATCGGCCGTTTACGTCTATTTCAGAGGAAAGATTCGTTTTGGAGTCGTTAGATCCCTTACCGACTACCAAGTGCTTTTGGCTCCCGTAAATGCACTTTTGTATTTATTTTCAAAAGTAAAACCTGGTGCTTTTATTCCAGTAAGCCAATTTCCTGAAATGCAGCCCATCCAAGATAACTGGGAAATGATTCGACAAGAAGCGCTTTCACTGCAGGAAGGTGGCTCTATTGCTGCGGCAACTGGATACAACGATATTGGCTTTAACTCCTTTTTTCGCACTGGATGGAAGCGTTTTCACCTCTGCTGGTATGGAAAAGAAGTGCCCTCGGCCCAAGCAGGTTGCCCCAAAACGGTTGCACTGCTTAAATCAATACCCTCGGTCAAGGCTGCCATGTTCGCCTCTCTGCCGCCTGGAGCAACGCTGGTGCGCCATCGTGACCCCTATGCAGGCTCCTTGCGCTATCACATTGGCCTAGCGACTCCCAACGATCCCAAATGTTTTATTGATGTGGATGGAGAGCGTTATTTCTGGAAAGATGGCGAAGCGGTCATGTTTGATGAAACTTACATTCATTTCGCTGCCAATGAAACAGATCAGCAAAGAATCATCTTATTTTGCGATGTCGAACGCCCGGTTCACACTAAGGCAGTCGCTCTATTTAATCGCTGGTTTGGGCGGTATGTCATGAGCGCTGCATCATCTCAAAATGTTGAAGGCGAGAAAATAGGCTTTGTAAATATTCTGTTTACCTATTTTTACCATCTCCGCGCACAAGCCAAAAAGCTCAAAGCAAAACATCGCTCAGTTTATTACGTAGGTAAGTGGGTGCTTATTTTGGGAATCTTATGGGCAATATTTTGGTAAGCGCCGACCTTTAAATCAAGGGCTCAACAACTGCACAATTTGCTCGGGACTAATAGGCCCCCAAATTTCTACTCGTTTCTTGCGGCTATTCTGGCCAGAAACGAATTGAATTTGTTTTTGAGGCACTCTTAATTGCTTAGAAAGCCAGGCTAATAAGAGCTCGTTAGCCTTATTTTCTAAGGCAGGTGCCTGTAAAGAAATCTTTAAGCAACCATCATGCAGGCCAACGACCTTGGTCACCTTGGCTCCTGGCTGGCAATGTAAATTTAAGGTAATTCCGGTGGGGGTTTGTTTTAACCAATTGGGCATCATTAAAGTACTTTAAACTGAAAGCATGACGATGAAGAATTCTCAAGCGCTAGAACAGCTATTTGCCAATAATCGTACCTGGGCCGAAAGCATGGTGGCGGAAGATGCCAATTTCTTTAAGCGCCTCGTTTCTCAACAAGCCCCTGAATATCTATGGATTGGTTGCTCCGATAGTCGAGTGCCAGCGAATGAAATCGTGAACCTACTACCTGGTGAATTATTCGTTCACCGAAATGTTGCAAATGTAGTTGTTCACACCGATTTAAATTGTTTATCCGTTATCCAATTTGCGATTGACCTTCTCAAGGTCAAACACATCCTGGTAGTCGGCCACTATGGTTGCTCAGGCGTCCATGCAGCACTAACTGATAAACGCATAGGCCTTGCAGATAACTGGTTGCGTCACGTTAAGGATGTGCATCAAAAACATGGGCGGTATTTAGGCGAGACTATTCCAACCCCTAAGCGTCAAGATCGCCTTTGCGAACTCAATGTCATTGAGCAAGTAGTTAACGTATGCGAAACAACCATCGTGCAAGATGCTTGGGCACGCGGGCAAGATCTCACTGTTCATGGCTGGGCTTATCGCCTTGAAACTGGCCTAGTAAATGATTTGGGAATGTCAAGTAGCTCTATTGAAGAAATGGCAGAGCGCTATGCTAAATCCGTAAAGCGTTACGAATCAGAGCAAAACTAATTTGCTGAAGTCTTTCTCCAATCAAGTAGTCGTCGTTCTACTCAAGCTGCTTACCCTTTTGCCATACAGGCTTCTGGTTGCGCTGGGCTACGGCCTTGGATATATTGCGGCTCGAATTCCAAGCGATAGAAGTCGAGTGGTCAAAACAAATCTCCATTTATGCTTTCCAAAACTAAGTGCAGCTGAAATCGACAGTCTTGCCAAAGAGCACTGGCGATTGCTTGGGCGTAGTCTGGTAGAGAAAAGCATTATCTGGTGTGGCAGCTCTAAACAACTGAGCAATATGATTGAGGTGAAGTCAGCGGTTGATCTCTCAAGCAAGAAACCGCGCATTTTAGTAAACATGCATTTCACAGGGATTGAGGGCAGCATTATTTTGAGCGCGCTCTCTAAAACAAAACATTGGCCGCGTACTTCAGGATTTTTCCAGAGAATGAAGAATCCATTTTTTAATAAACGAATTGTGGAATGGCGTAATCGCTTTGGTGGAAATTCAATTGATCGCCAAGGCAATGCAAAAGCGATCATCAGAGAAATTCGTAATGGAGACTTCATCATCATTGCGCCGGATCTTGATTTAGGCCTTAAGGATTCTGAATTTGTGCCATTTTTTGGAATTCAAACAAATACCATCACCACCATTTCTCGCTTAGCAAAAATTACTGGCGCAGACGTATGCTTAATGACCACCACATTAAAAGCAGATGAGTCAGGTTACCTTTGCGAAATTGGGAAGCCTTTAGAGAATTTTCCTGGGGCAGACCCCAAGTCAGACACCGCACGCCTTAATCAATGCTTTGAGGAAGAAATTCGACTTCGGCCGGCGGAATACTACTGGGTTCACAAGCGCTTTAAAAATCGCCCAGATAATGGTCCGAGCCCCTATAACCCTTCTAACTAGGGGCCTTTTGTCCTATCATTAAGAGATGACTGAACGTATTGGGCTATTTGCCGATCTCCACAGCAATTTAGAAGCTTTTGATGCCTGCATGGCTCGCGCCGAGGAACTTGGCGTTACTCGCATGGTGTTTCTGGGTGATCTCGTGGGTTATAACGCTGATCCTGTTGCGCTGCTTGAACGCGTTGCCGCGCTCGTAGAAAACAAAAAAGCGATTGCCATTCTTGGCAACCATGATGAGGCTGTTTTTAAAGATAGCCGCAATCAAATGAACGCCAGTGCCAATGCCGCCATTGAGTGGACTAAATCTCAACTAAATAATGACCATGTAGGCTTTCTTAAAAATCTTCCTCTGATGGTTCAAGAAGATCAGATTTGTTTTGTGCATGCCTCCGCTTACAATCCAGCAGAGTGGAATTACATTACTGACAGCATGAGTGCATGGCGTTGTGTACAAAGCTCTGGGAAAAACTACACTTTTGTTGGTCATGCGCATGAGCAAGCGCTTTTTTATCAAAGCGCTGTTGGGAAACTCATTCGATTTGCACCACACCCTGGTGATGAAATTCCGGTACTACCTCATCGCCAATGGGTAGGTGTTGTCGGCTCTCTTGGTCAGCCCAGAGATGGCAATCCAGAAGCCTGCTTTGCTGTTTTTGAGCCCGCTTCAGAAGTGCTTACATTTCATCGTACGCCCTACGATCACTATACTGCCGCAGAGAAAGTACGTCGCGCTGGCCTGCCAGAAGACCTGGCAAACCGCCTCATCACTGGCAAATAAACAATGCCAATCAATACCGACATTCAAGCAGTAGACGATATATTTCAAGAAGGCAAAGTAGTAGATGGATTTGTCTTAGGCAAGGAAGTTCACCGCGGTGGAATGGCTAGTCTTTTTTCAGCAACTAAAGAGGGAATAAATGTCCCTATCTTGCTAAAAATCCCGCGTGTTGGCAGAGATCAACCGGTTGAAAGTTTGATTGGCTTTGAAACCGAACTCACCATCCTGCGGTCCCTAAAAAGTCCTTATGTTCCTCAATATTTAGGTTCGGGCAATATGGCCACGCGTCCTTATATTGCAATGGAAAGGGTTGGGGGCCGGCCATTAGAGGATTACATCAAAGAAGGCAAGGTATTTACGATTGATGAGGTAGTGCGCATTGGCGCAGATTTGGCGCAAGCCGTTCAATCACTTCACTCGCAGGACGCCATTCATCTCGACGTCAAACCTGAAAATATTTTGATTGATGAGAAGGGAAAGTTAACGCTCATTGATTTTGGTTTGTCGCACCACGCTCGATACCCAGACTTGCTTGCAGAAGAGATGCGAAAAGGTATCGGCTCTGCACCTTATATTTCTCCTGAACAAGTAGCCGGTATTCGCTCTGATTCGCGAAGTGATATTTTTTCTATTGGCGTGATCATGTACGAGCTGCTGACTGGCGAACTGCCATTTGGCAACCCCCAAACAATGAGTGGTCTACGCAAACGGATGTGGGCAGAACCCTTTCCACCACGCGCTATTCGCAGAGAAATTCCTCGCTGGTTACAAGAGGTAGTACTGAGATGTCTAGAGCCACGCGCTGCCGATCGCTATCAAAGCGCTGCGCGTTTACGTCAAGTATTGCGAGACCCCGAGGGCGTTACGCTCACCGAACGCGCCGACCGTGTTGAGCCACCTAGCTTTTGGGAAAACCTCAAAGGCATGTTCAAAGCCGCTGGTTACGAGCCCTCTCCCAGCCCCCGGCCTAGTATGGGCAGCCTTGATGCACCCCTCATGATTGCTGCGATAGATACACGTCAATCCGATGAAGCTCTGCGTGAGCGCATGCAAATTACGGCAAAAAATTTATTACAGGCCCATCCTGAAAGTCGCCTAATTTGCTTGAGCACGATTGCCAGCACACCAACCTATGAAGGCAATCATGAAAGTCAAACAGCTAGCGGCATCGTCCGCGGCCACTTAGTACAGCTGATGGAGTGGGCTAAGCCACTCAAATTACCGCCCGAAAGAATTTCCTATCATGTACTTGAGGCACTTGATCCCGCCTCTCGAATCGTTGAATTTGCCAAAGACAATGATGCCTCCCTCATTTTGATTGGAGCATCACATAAGCTACCTAATAAGGTAACGCCTTGGAGAACCTCAATGACCAAAATCGTCGAAGAGGCTCCCTGTAGCGTTCACATTGTGCGCACTTAATTCTCAGCGCATTTTGTCCTGCTTTTGATCTAAGATTAGTTCCGGCTCTTGTGCCTCAATCCAATTGTCGCGATTTAGCACACTAGTTAATTGCTTTTGGTCTAGCTCGCCAGTCCACTTAGCAACCACAATCGTAGCCACACCATTGCCAACTAAATTCGTCAGCGCTCGTGCTTCAGACATAAAGCGGTCGATGCCCAAGATGATGGCTAAACCAGCAACAGGAACATCTCCGACAGCAGAAAGAGTAGCTGCCAAAACGATAAATCCACTACCAGTAACACCCGCTGCACCTTTAGACGTCAGCAACAGCACCAGCAAGAGTGTGACCTCCTGCATGAGTGTCATTGGCGTATTGGTTGCTTGTGCGATAAATACTGCGGCCATTGTTAGATAAATAGAAGTACCGTCTAAGTTGAATGAATAACCCGCTGGAATAACGAGGCCAACACAAGTTTTCTTGGCGCCCAACAGCTCCATTTTTTCCATCATGCGTGGCAAGACGGATTCGGATGATGAAGTACCTAAAACAATTAACAACTCTTCTTTAATGTAGCGCACGAATTTAAAAATATTGAACCCATTAATTCGCGCGATGATTCCTAAGACAATGAACACAAAGAGCAGGCAGGTTAAATAAAACGCGCCCATGAGTTTGCCCAAAGAGAACAAGGAGACTATGCCGTATTTGCCAATAGTGAATGACATTGCGCCGAATGCGCCAATAGGCGCGAACTTCATAATCACACCAATCATGTCAAAAAGAACATGGGATGTTTTTTCAATTAAGTCGAACACCATAGTTCCACGACCACCGAACTTATGCAATGCAAATCCAAACAAGATTGCAATAAAAAGGACCTGCAAAATTTCACCCTTAGCAAATGCATCAACCGCACTGCTCGGGATAATGTTCATTAAGAAATCCGTAGTAGTGCCCATTTTTCCGGGCCCGGTATACGCAGCAATTCCTTTGGTGTCTAAGCTTGCTGGATCGATGTTCATGCCAGCGCCTGGCTGAAGCACATTTACCACAACCAAGCCGACCATCAAAGCAATCGTGCTCACAATCTCAAAGTACAACAGTGCTAGCCCACCAGTTTTGCCTACCTTCTTCATGTCTTCCATGCCGGCAATACCGAGAACCACCGTACAAAAAATAATGGGGGCAATTAACATCTTGATGCCTTTAATAAAGGCATCTCCAAATGGTTTCATTTCCGTACCCAAGCTTGGGTAAAAGTGGCCCAGTAGAACGCCAATTACAACAGCTGTAAGTACTTGAAAATAAAGGATTTTATAGATTGGTGGTTTTTTTAATGCAACAGTCATTTGGTCATCCTTTATTAAATTATGAGCAGGCGTTTTTATTTCGTCTGCCCTCATATTAACTCCAGGCCAGTATTTAGCGCTGATACCGGATAATGCAAGCATGGAAGAAAAAGTACGCGTCTCAAAATTACTCTCTGAGCTTGGCCTTTGCTCCCGTCGTGAAGCGGATTCATATATTGAGCAAGGCTTAGTCACAGTAGATGGCGAAGTGGTGAATGAATTAGGTGTTCGCGCCTACCGTCATCAAAAAATTGAGTTGCAATCTGGCGCCAAAGCACAGCAAGCCTCTCGCATTACCGTCATTCTAAATAAACCCGTTGGCTATATTTCTCACTATGACGATGAGCAGGAATATCAACCGGCGGCTTCTTTGATTACCCCTGAAAACTACTTTGCCAGCCCGCTTGATAGAGGTAGAAGTCCTCGCTTTAACACGAAAGGGCTAGCACCGGCAGGCAGGCTAGATATTGACTCTACGGGCATGCTAGTTCTAACTCAAGATGGCCGCATTGCCAAATTATTGATTGGTGAAAACAGCCCAATCGAAAAAGAATATTTAGTGCGCGTAGAGGGGGCTCTCTCTTTTGAAGATTTAGATCGCTTAAAACATGGTCTCTCTCTTGATGGGGTAGAACTCAAGCCTGCACAGGTTAGCTGGCAGAATGAAGATCAGCTTCGCTTTGTGTTGCGTGAAGGTCGTAAGCGCCAAATTCGTCGAATGTGTGAGATGGTGGGCCTTAAAGTGATAGGTCTCAAACGCGTCAGAATGGGTCGCATCTCATTGGGGCCGCTTCCTCCCGGGCAATGGCGCTACGTAGGGGCTCATGAGCAGTTCTGAAGCACCTTGGCACGCTTATAATGGCCTCCGAACCTAGATACTCAACGCAGAATTATCATCGAAACTCTTACCTCCAGCACTCCAGGCGTAGAAGTACTTAGACGTCGCAGCTTTGCGATCATCTCCCACCCAGATGCGGGTAAAACTACGCTTACAGAAAAGTTACTGCTGTATGCGGGAGCCATTCAGATCGCAGGAAGTGTTAAAGCACGCAAAGCCAGCCGTCATGCAACATCTGACTGGATGGAAATTGAAAAGCAGCGCGGCATCTCTGTAGCAAGCTCGGTGATGCAAATGGAATACCGCGATTGCGTCATTAATTTATTAGATACGCCAGGCCACCAAGACTTCTCCGAGGACACCTATCGTGTGTTGACTGCGGTCGACTCCGCTCTCATGGTGATTGATGCGGCCAATGGTGTTGAATCTCAAACATTGCGCTTGCTTGAAGTTTGCCGTGCACGCAATACACCTATCGTGACATTCATTAATAAGATGGACCGCGAAGTTAAGCCTCCAATGGAATTAATGGATGAGATTGAAACTGCGCTTGGCATAGAAGTAGTGCCCTTCACTTGGCCAGTTGGCATGGGTAAATCCTTTGCTGGAGTGATTGATATCGCCCATGCTCGTATGCGCATGTTCAAAGCAGGTGAAGATCGCGTGACCGAAGACTCACATGCAGTAGTTGCTATAAATGATCCAGCCCTTAAAGAGCGTCTGGGCACAGACTTAGAAAATGCCCTGGCTGAAGTGGATCTGATCAAAGAAGCAATGCCAGCCTTTGATCTCGAAGCCTTTCTAGCTGGCCGCCAGTCACCGGTCTTCTTTGGTTCAGCCATCAACAATTTTGGTGTGCGCGAAATTCTCAATACATTGGTTGAGCTTGCACCATCGCCAGGCTCACGTAAAGCCTTGCAACGTGAGGTCAGCCCTGCCGAGAACAAGTTCTCAGCGGTTGTATTCAAGATTCAGGCCAACATGGATCCCGCACATCGTGACCGTGTAGCTTTTTTACGCATCTGTTCTGGCCATTTTCAGCGCGGTATGAAACTCAAGATTTGTCGCAACGGCAAAGAAGTTCGAACGAATAATGCGCTCTCTTTCTTATCGCAAAGACGCGATATTTTGGATGAGGCCTTTCCAGGCGACATCATTGGCTTGCCAAATCATGGCTTGCTGCGCTTGGGTGACACCTTAACCGAAGGTGAGCAATTGCAATTTACGGGGCTCCCATTCTTTGCACCAGAAATTTTCCGCATGGTTGAATCTGCCGACCCTTTGCGCTCTAAGCAACTGCGTACTGGACTGATGCAATTGGGTGAAGAGGGCGCTATTCAGGTCTTTAGGCCAATGGCTGGGGGCACCATGCTACTTGGCGCCTTTGGTCAACTTCAATTTGAGGTGGTAAGCCATCGCCTCCAAACTGAATACGGTGCAGAAGTGCGTCTTCTACCTGCCCGCTATAGCCTGGCTCGCTGGGTTAGCTCAGACGATCCTGTTGCCCTGAAAAAATTTACCCAAGAAAATATCCACCGTATGGCAGAAGACGTGGTGGGCGCATCCGTTTTCTTGGCATCACATAAATCAGAACTGGATGTTGCCCAACAACGTTGGGAGTCTATTCAATTCCATGCCCTCAGAGAGCATGCTGGCTTAATTTATCAATCCGATTTGGCAGGCTAATTCGTCCAGCGGTTGTACTAAATTAGCGTGTTGTTTTGCAATCAAAAACGACAACTAACTGCGTATCACTACTTCTAAACGAGGCAATCTTGCCGTACTGCGCACAATAGGCGCCGGCCTTCTGAGTTAATTGCTCAATTGATTCACCACTACTATTTAGAAAAGTAACGTGATTAGAATCTGATGCATCGGTATATACCGCAGCACAAGCGCTCAAAATAGATGCGCAACATATAGTCAAAATAGAAGACTTCATCAATACATTCATTTAATCATTCCTCATCTGTAAGCTAGAGCTTATTGAGCTCCAGCACCTTCATAATCTTTGCAGTGATTTTGCTAGCAAATGGCCTGTAAATCAGAATACAAACAATGGCCACTGGGTAAGCTACTGACCAAACTTCAAACCATACCCAGAAGAAATTTTCTGCAAGGCCAATACGAACAAATGTAGTAGCAAGCGTAATGCTTGAGGACATTAAGAATCCCATAACCAGGGCAAAAATGAGATTGGGTAGGCTGATCATGGCTACATCATAGCTTCTAGACTTGTTAACTGTTATTCTGGACTGTGATCACTATTGTGCGCCCTAGACAGGGGAATCTCTTGCGAAAGTCATTGAGATTCATCATTCCATTACCCTAGGAAAACTCCATGGCTGTAGGCCAAAATCAAAGAACCAGAAAAAATGACTCTATGCTCACCAAAACGGGAAAAGCGCGCTTAGGCCCCCTGAATACCGCTCAACTTACTAAGTTACTAGAATCGAGCACCAAACCCAAAGAGAAAAGCAAAATCTTGCGCGCACTCAGCAAACACAAAGTTGTTGCCGCATAATTAAATAGCCCCGTTTAATCGGGGCTTTTTAATTTCATGGTTACAAATAAAACTACGCTCTTTTTACCAACATTCTTTTCCCAAGGATGACAGTAGACACAACCAATATAGCAAAGATTAAATTCATCGCCGTGAGTGAATCGCCCAACAAAATACTTGCTGCTACTAAAGTGCAAAACGGCTGAATTAGCTGCACTTGACTGACGCGTGCAATGCCACCAATCGCAAGTCCCTCATACCAAAAAAAGAAGCCAAGAAACATGGGGAATAAACTTAGATAGACAAAGCTAGTCCATGCCACGGCATCCGCATGAATATATTCTGGGCTATAAGTGAACCAAGTCATTACAATATTCAGCGGCAAGGAAATGACCAAGGCCCAAGAAATGACCGCGCGTGGATTCATTTTTCTGGAGAGTTCGCCGCCCTCTACATAACCAATGCAAGCGCTAATCCCGCCAAGCACTAAAAGGCCATCAATATACGTAAAGCTGCCGGAACTCTTTAATAGAGCGTACAGAATGACTAAACCGGCGCCCAATAAAGATACCAGCCAGAACCCTAAGGAGGGACGCTCTTTAAAGCGCAGCACGCCAATAACGGTGGTAGCAAGCGGCATCATCCCCAAAATCACTGCCCCGTGTGAAGACGAACCTTGAGTCATTGCAACAGTGGTAAATATAGGAAAACCAAACACGACACCCAGGGCTATGACCACAAATTTCACGAAATCCACCCTAGTGGGTGTGCTCTCTTTTTTATAAGCAAGATAGGCGAGTGCAACTAGTCCTGCCAGGGTTGCTCTTCCGAAAGCAATGAAATACGGGTTAAAACTTAAAACAGCAATCTTACTTACTGGTAGCGTTAAGCTAAAAATTAGAATGCCAATAAAGCCAATTAGCATTCCCTTGCTTTCTTTATTCACCGTTGCCCTTTTTCTTGTGTTGTATTTATTGTATTAACAATCATCAAAGCATGAGTTGTAATATGTAAACACTCCATATGAAATTCAATGCCTATATTCAAGCCATCTATCTAGCAGCGTCTGCTAGCAAGCAGATGCTATCTGTCAGCACTGCCAAAGCCATAGTTGGCATTGGCCTTGAAGGTGACCGTTATGCGCTAGGTACGGGCGCCTATTCAGCCATCGAGCCAACTAAAGTGCGTCACATCAGCATCATCGCCCTATCTGCCATCGATACAGCAAATGATTGGTTAACAGCTGGGGATGAACCGACTTTTGATGGCTCTGAAACACGCCGTAATATTGCGCTTGCAGGCATTACGGCATCTGAACTCAATGCGCTCGTGGGCCAACGATTTCAGCTAGGTGACATTCAGCTACTTGGCACAGAACTATGCACCCCCTGTGAAAGACCGGCGCAATTACTCGGCAAGCCTAGTTTCATGGAGGCATTCGAGGGGCGTGGCGGCATTCGAGCTGAGGTTTTAAACTCCGGAGTCCTGGCTGCGGGTGATAAGCTCTTCATAAGAGATGAGGAGTGACATGATTCAATATCGCGACAACGCCACAATTAGCGCTGAGCAAGCAATCGATCTATACAAGCGCTCCACTCTTGGAGAGCGGCGCCCTATTCACAACGTTCAAACATTTACGGACATGCTCAATAACGCTAATCTCACTATTACCGCTTGGGATGGCGAAACTTTGATGGGCATTTCTCGCTCGCTAACTGACTTCTCCTATGTAGCCTATCTTGCGGACTTAGCCGTTGATGAAAAATATCAACGCTCTGGGATTGGCAAGCAACTGATTGAGGAAACCAAAGCGCGCCTTGGTCCTGAATGCATGATCGTACTTTTAGCAGCGCCTAAGGCAAATGAATATTACGGACATATTGGCTTTGAACACAATCCGCGCGCCTGGACTCTCAAAAAGTAATTCGGTCTTTATCATTGCCATATGACTATTACTCGATTTTGCTTAGTTCGCCACGGTGAAACTGACTGGAATGCCGCACGACGCCTTCAAGGCCACACTGATATTGACCTCAATGCCAGAGGCTTAGCTCAAGCAGGGCAAATGGCGCGTGCCCTCAAAAATATGAAGCTTCAATTTGACGTTCTATATACCAGCGATCTTCAGCGAGCAGCAAAGACTGCACAAGCGATTGAAGATGTATTCGAAACCTCTGCGATACCCAATGCTGGGTTAAGAGAGCGTCATCTTGGTGCTCTACAGGGACTCACTACCGATGAAGCCCCGATACGTGAGCCAGAACTTTGGAAATCTCATCTCAGCAGAAATATTGAAGAGAGCTTACACAATGGAGAAAGCATTCAACAATTTGCAGATCGAATTAAAGCTGCGCTTGTGGAAATCTGCGAAGAACATTCAGGCAAAACTATTTTATTGGTAAGCCATGGAGGCGCATTGGATATGATGTACAGAATTGCGAGCAATCAAGCCTTGGATGCAGAAAAGGCCGTTACCGTACCTAACGCCTCTCTCAATTGGATCAGTCATGATGGACTTGCCTGGAAGGTGAATAGCTGGGCAGATATAAGCCACCTTCAGGATTTGGCTCTAGATAATCTAGATCTCTAATGGCCCGTAAGGGCTTATGATGCATACATGAAATCGATTTTTCGCATAACGGCTCTTTTAATTGCCACTGCAATCCATATTCCCGCCTACGCGTTGGATGATATTCCGGACGCGCTTCCGGATCGCATCGTTGGCGATATCGGTGCGGCCGTTTACACCTCTAATTTACATATTGGCACCGAAGGGACTCAATCCTTAGCTCTGCCCTATGCCTTTTTTGACTATCAGCGTTTTTTCGCTCGCATTGATGAGGTGGGGATTAAGACTTTCAAGATGGGTTACGGCTACTTTGAAGTCATCGGAAAAATTAATTTAGACACCTACAAAGTAAAGTCGTCAATCAATGGCAACTCTATCAACCGAAGCGACCCAATACCCCTTGGCCTGGGAACCTTTCAAGAGACGCCGATCGGGGGATTTTTTGTTAATGCTTATCATGACTTTGGTAAATCAAAAGGGGCGCTCTATGAATTTTTATACTTCGCCGAAATTGAAACCTATAAAAAAGTAATCCTCTATCCGCAAATTGGTATAGAACGACAGTCAAGTCAATATGCTAACTACTACTATGGCATCAGCCCTGGAGAGTCGACAGCTACTGGTTATGGAGCTTATAGCGCACCAGCGACGAACAATCTTTTAGCAGGACTCATGGTAGAGATTCCGGTAGTGGATAACTGGTATATCAATGTATATGGCAGACGTAAATGGATGGGTGGCGGAATTAATAATAGCCCAGTCATGAATCGCTCATTCCAAGACAATGTCTTTATGGCACTTGCGTATCGCTTTAAGTAAGAAGATAGAAGCTGGCTTACTCTAGATGGCGACTTTAGAAAGACATGGCCAAGATCGACAAGCCTGAAATTAACATCACCAGCTCCATCAGCAGCAAAAATTTCTTTTCCGGTAACGCCAGAACAATTTTCTTAGAAAAGATCGAGCCCACCAAAACACAGCCTCCAATAAGAAGCCCCTGAATGATTGCGGTTACATTGAGAAAGCCTAGCTGATGAAATGTAATTCCCTTGGTAAACAGAATAGATAGGGTACTTGCCGCCTCTGTTCCCAAGAAGGCGCCCTTCGTGAGGCCGTAGGCTAAAAAGAAGGGGGTGTTGATAGCGCCAGTAGTCGCAACAATCCCAGTCAAATAGCCAATAACAGCCCCAACCAGGGCCATCTGCCAAAGTTTTAGATAAAAATTTTGGTTGCGCATCCAGCGACGAATCGGAATTAACGCGATTAAAAATATTCCTAAAGTTATTTCAATTAATCGCTCATTAAGTTGTACGAGCATATTCACGCCCAATATCGTGAATGGTATTGCAGCTAGACTATATACAAAACATACACGCCATTGAATTACGTTCCACCACAAAAAAATGCGAGAAAGATTAGCTACGGTAGCAACCAAAGCTATGACGGGAATTGCCTGAATGGGCCCATAAAAATAGACCAAAGCGGGCATCAATATGATGGTGGTACCAAAACCAATGACGCCACCTAAAACCCCAGCGCACAGGCCCAGGGAACCGAGTACTAAGGCCTGAAGACTCAGGTCAGACAAAGTCGCCCATCTGGGTAAAATTTTGCATTGGCATATTAACGTCCTTGACAAGCCAAAGGCATTTCCCACAAAGGCTTGCCTTGGCTGAAATCACAATTCACCCCTTCTGGAGAAGTGGTGCTGGCAAGGCAACCGCTCAAGATGAGAGCAAATAAAGCCACAGTCAAAGTTAGGAATATTTTGTTCATTTGCGATACCTCACTGGAAATACAGTTTTATAAATAGTTTTGTATTAGGCCCAAAATGCTTTCATCATTGCAATATCAGCAATGCCCCTATCGTTTCCATACTTCAAATAAGGTGCAATCCATTTTGGATCAAGAAGATTCTCTACCTTAGATAAACCAGGCGGAAGACCAACAACAATGTGCTTGGTCTTTGTGCCACCGCCCTCCAAATCCTTCACCTCTTGATTAATCGTATTGGGCAGAGAAGATAAACGCAATCCCTGCTTTTGCTCATTGATCGTTCCATCGCCCAAAGAAATCACAATGGCTCGTTTAACGCCGGCAATAACATCGCTATGCGTGCTACTTTGGCTCATGCCGCCATCCATACATAACCTATCTTTTATGAATGTAGGGCCAACCTGGCCTGGTGCTGAAGAGCTTGCGGCACAAGCAACGTTAATAGGAACATTATCGGCTTTTGACACAACAATACGCTGTCCCGTAAAGCAATCAATAGCCGTAGTAAACATTCCATCTGAAGGCCAAGCAGACGCCGTTAGCAGCTTCCTCATTACCTTGTAGTGATTGGCTACACCATCAGGATTGAACGAAGCCATCGCAGCTTTGCCGATGCGCTGAATGGATGCAAGAGATCCATCGTGCACAGTCAACTCGGCACGCTGCGCCCTTAATTGAGAAGCATTAAATTTTAATGCGGGCATCATTTCTGCAAGCAATTTTGGGAAATCCGCAAAAAGATCCATCTCACCCATAAGGCGCCACATGTGCCCAGATGTCAGCATTGCACCAAATATTGAACCTGCAGAAGTTCCGACCACAACATCTGCAACACTTAAATCTACGCCGGCCTTCTTAAGTGCATTACAGTACCCGGCATACCAAGCAATCAATGGAGTTCCACCTCCACCTAATGCCAAACCTCGATCCTTCCCTTGCGCAAACGGATTCTTAAATGGAGCTGGATGAACCAAACCATCATTCCAACTCGCCGTAGATTCAACATCTTTTTTAGCTGCCAAGGCCTCAACTTCGGCAATGGTTTTTAGTGGCAAATTTTGGGCCTGGGCTAGAGCTTGTGTACTGGCAACTGCCGCGATGCCAACAGCGGAAGTTTTTAAAAAATTGCGGCGTGATGATGCAGTCATATAGCTTCCATAAGTAATGCTCGATTTATAGCAGACCCTAACGGCAAAGGATCGTTTACACAGCGATCCTGTAGAGAGACCATCCCAAGTTCAATGCAACCAATGCAATAAGCGTGAAAAAAGTGAATTTCATTCCAAGCACACGCTTGCTGAAATCTGGCGGCGGAGTATTCATGCCTTTTGCATGAATCAAGCGCCCAATAATGAGTGAGACACCTGGAATAGCCATCAACCACCAAGGGGCGCCATTTAACTCAAGACAAGCTATTAAGATAACTCCCAAAGGAATGTATTCGGCAAAGTTTGCTTGGGTACGAATAGCCCTCTCGAGATCTTCGTGACCACCACTTCCTAAGCCAACCTTATTTTTTCTTCTTAAACCAATGACCGCAAAAGAGAGCTTGATAAAAATAATTGTTAGGATGGCGGCAATGATGGATGTAATTAAAAGCATTCATATCTCCTTAGATAACTTCTAATACCTTGCTTAAAGAATTACCTTCATAGTTTGGTTTTTCACCAATCTCTTCAAAAGGGTGGCCAAGACGATTGACCCAAAATACATCAAAACCATACCACTTTGCAGCTAGAGCATCCCAAGCATTGCTCGATACAAAGAGAATTTCTTCTTTCTTCACAGAAAATGCCTTTAATAGCAATTCATAGGCCTGTGGGGCCGTTTTAAATAAGCGGACATCCTCGATAGTGACAACTTTATCCAGGTAAGGCTTTAAGCTATTACTCTCGACTACGGTTGCCAACATTTCTCTGCTGCCGTTAGACAAAATCGCAGTAGAGATTCCTTTCTGTTTTATTGTTTTGAGGACATTAAGGCTATCTTCAAAGCCAGTGAGCTTGGCATACTGGTCCATCAACCGCCCCTCATAATCAGGGGTGAGATTTAGGTTCATGCGCTTACAGACATATCGCAATGAGCGAATGGTTAGCTCCCAAAATGGGAGATAGTGCGAACTGCCATTGGGATTGGGATCACTCATCGTCACCAGGCGAGTGTATTCAATTTGGCGATCGCGCCACATTAAAGCAAAGGCCTGCCCATGACCCGGAAATAAGTCTTCTGCCAACTGCCCCATGGAATACACATCAAATAACGTGCCATAGGCATCAAAAGCGATTAGCTTATACATGTGTTTCTTGCTTTCTAGTATGAATTTCTATTGTCATTTAATCAGAAAATTTAGCCAACGCATGCCACCCAAAACTAAGCAGGGGAAGCATATCTTTAGCAAAACTAGTGACTTCTTTAATTAACTCTTTCGAGCAAATCGTTGATCTGGGCAACTGCTTTCTAATAATCCAACCCTTGAGCTTGATAGCTCCCTCAATCTCTTTAGGAACATCATTAAAGCCTCTCGGAATTCGGGCCAATGTGTTGGAATAATCCAGCTCATAGCCTTTTCTTTTTAGAGACTTCTCAAGAGATAGCCAGGCCTTAGGGTTATCTAAAATCCCCTGCCTGAGTTTTTTGAGATTGTGGGCCTCTGGTTGTAAATAACCCGCAGCACATCTACTTCCTAAGGGGTCTAAACGAAAATACAAAACGCCGGGAGAGTGCTTGTCGCCGGTTCTCGTAAAGAGCCCGCTGGCATGCATGTTGTAAGGATGCTTTGCTTTTGAAAACCGAGCATCTCGATTAATTCTAAAGAGAGATTTTTTAGGATCACCCCACAAGGGCACATCTTTTTTAGAGAGACTCTCAGACAGGGCGTCTGTAAAGTGCCTCATCGGTTCGCGCACAAATTCTTCATATTCTGAACGATGCTCAGAAAACCAAACCCTAGTTTGATTGTTGGTAAGCTCTTCAAGAAATTTGAAAGCTTTCGGACTAAATCCAATAAATTCACTCATTGCATTAAGGGGCGAGGATGGCAAGCCTAACTCGGTTTTTTAAACCGGTTCTGCTTTTCCTCAGGACTCATGTTGTCCCATTTAGCTCTTCGTGCTTTTATTTCTGCCTGCTCTTCTGGTGTTAGTCCATCAAAGAAATATTTTTTCTCAGCTTTCATTTTTTCTTTTTGTTCATGAGTAATGGATCGCCATTGTGCCTTCATTTTTTCCTGAACTAGCTTGCGATCTTCAGGGCTTAAGGCCTTCATTTGATCGCGCCTCTGATGCCAATACGCTTTGCGCTCTTCTGGTGTTGCCTTCAGCAATGCAGCATCTATTTGCTTCATCTGTTCAAAGCGCTGATCAAAGGTGAGATTGATATTGGCCAAAGGATTTGGTGGCTCGGGGAGGGCAGCAGCAGCCAAGGAAATTACAGCAACACTAAATAGCGCTCCAACTACCCATTTTTTAGAAATCATCGCCTCATCTCCTGCTGGTTATGAACCATTCTAATCCCGGTCAGGACAGAGTCAACCAGCCACATCTAGTAAGTTAGACCCGCAATATAAGCGTAAAGTGGAATCCCCAAAGTGATATTGAAGGGGAAGGTAATTCCCAACGACATTCCCATATATAAAGCGGGGTTTACTTCTGGAAGTGCGTGTCTTAATACAGCTGGCACAGCAATATAAGAAGCGCTCGCGGCAAGCACCATCAATAAAACAGTATCTCCCAATGGTAAGCCAAGTAGTTTGCAAAACCCCAGTGCGATTGAGGCATGAACCAAAGGGGCACCGATTGCATAAAGCAAAGTAATGGGTGGCTTACCCTTTAATCCCTCAAAGTTCTTAGCCGCCATCAAACCCATATCTAGCAGGAAGAAGGCCAGCATTCCCTTGAACAAATCGATTGAAAATGGGGCCATTATTCTTTGTCCGCTGTCGCCACTGACTAAGCCAACTATCATCGAACCCAAAAGCAGTAGTTGTGCGCCATCAGTAAATGACTCATGAAGAATCTTTGACATGCCTGTGGACTGCGTCGAATTAGTAGCTGATGATCTTGCTTTATTCGCCAACAAGATTGCCAGAATGATTGCCGGCGACTCCATCAAAGCCATAGCGGCCGCCATGTGTCCACCAAACGCAATCCCATATTGATCAAGTGCTTGTGTCGCAGTAATAAACGTAACGGCACTAACCGAACCATAAGTAGCTGCAATGGCGGCTGCATCATAGTTATTGAGTTTGGCTCTTAAAACCATATACCCCATGAGAGGAATGATGATTGCCAAAAATACTGCGAGCCCAAGCGCCAAACCTATCTCAAGAGTAAATCCTGATTTATGCAGAGCAAAGCCGCCCTTCAAACCCAACGCCATCAATAGATAGAGCGATAAAAACCTAGCAATGGGCTGAGGAATTTCTAAATTGGATTTAACGGCGCCAGCAAAAGCACCAAAGACAAAGAAGAGAATTGCTGGATCCAAAAAATTATTCATATCGATATCTTAGGTAATTTTAGAAGTTCTTGTATTGGCCCCACAGTGCCTGAGGGTTATACAGGATCGATATGCGTCATGACATTGAGCACCGGCAATTGTTTCTTGATTTCATTGCCCGCGTTTAAAGCAATGTCGTGCCCAACCTTGACGGTGGCATTGGCATCCACATCAATATGGACATCTACCAAAATCATATCGCCCATCTTACGAGTACGCAGATCATGAAAGCCTCTAACGCCATCAGTAGATTTAATGATGTCCTCTATCTGACGATGCTCTTCCTCCGATACCGCCCTATCCATTAAGTCATGCAGGGCATCCCAACCAAACTTCCAACCCATTTTTGCCACCATTAAGCCAACCACTAAAGCACCAATAGCGTCAAAGATTGGGTGCCCAAATAGAGCGCCAACAATACCAATAGAAACGACTAATGAAGAAGCTGCGTCAGATCTGGCATGCCAAGCATTAGCTACCAACATTGAAGATCGCACACGCTGAGCTACTGCCAGCATGTATCTAAAAAGAAGCTCTTTTGCAACTAAGGAGGCCAATGCAACATACAAAGCTAGGGTTTGAATTTGTCCGGCCGCTACTGGATTGATAATCTTTTCCCCGGCTTTAAAAAGCATGCCCGCACCAACAGCCAATAAAGAGATTCCTAAAAATAGAGAGGCAGCAGTTTCATATCGTTGATGGCCATAGCGGTGATCTTCATCCGCATCTTTAGCGCTATGGTGATTGGCAAAGAGCACTACAAAGTCTGCAACTAAATCTGTCGCGGAGTGAATGCCATCTGCAATCAAACCCTGAGAGCCAGACGCAATACCTGCAAATACTTGAGAAACTGTCAGGCCGATGTTCACAACGACACTAACCAATGTGCTCTTCTTCCCGGCCTGTTGTTTGGCAGGCGTTTGTGATTCGTGATCTTCTATTTCTTTATCCATTACCTGATACTAGCAAAGAAGGGGGTGTTAGTGTCTCTTGGTCGCCCAGGACGGAGCCAAACCAGAAGTTCAGAATGATCGATCCTTAATTGCAACCCTAATATCTTGATAAATCTGTAAGCCGGCAATGAAGATAAGGGAAAGGGATAAGGGCACTACTGAAATATAGCCAACCCTTTTAAAGCTTACCGCACCAATAATTCCACCCACCAAAAACATTCCAAAAATAAATAGGTGGGTTTTGAGTTTCTCCCTGTTGGCCTTGACATAACCACTCACATTGGCTTCTGGTGACTTATTCCAATAGATCAACTTACCCAACTCAATACCTATATCAGTAATGACTCCCGTCATATGTGTAGTTCTTATCTCTGCTCTAGAGGCTTTTGTAACTATGGCGTTTTGTAGGCCCATCACAAAACATAAAAGAAGAGCAATCGCCGGGACAGTTATAGGCAAGTAGATATTCAAGTTGGCCCCCACCAAACCAAACACTAGTAGCAGGATGGCCTCAACCAACAAGGGCAAAGCAAACTCACTATGGATTTTTCTTCTATGCCCCCAATTAATAAGAATAGCAGTGGTTGCCGCCCCAAACAGAAACGAGAGCAAAAGCGAGATGCCACCTAAAACAGAAATAAAATTATTGAGAGCCAGGTCATCGCCAATAGCAGAAATGATGCCACTCATATGAGAGGTATAACGAGCAATCGCTAGAAACCCACCCGCATTCACCGCACCCGCTACAAATGCCATATAGGCGCCCAGCTGAACATTAGTCTTATGAGAGCGCTGAGCGCTAGTTAAAAGCTGAATGAACTTAATTGGCATTGAAACTACATTCTAAGGCCCACACCGATTAATCAGTTGGTGAAGTACCCATTGAGGGGGCGCTCTAACTATTGCTTTAGTAATAACTCAGTGGCTCGGTTTTTCCCCAAAAGATTTTGTAGGAATAAATGGTATATCCAATGATGGTTGGCAGCACAACTATAGCCCCCCAGAATATGACCCATAATGACTCCGTAGCTGAAGCCGCCTCCCAAATCGTCATTTTGTCTACAACGATGTAAGGGAACATGCTGTAGGCGATTCCTAGAAATGCTAAGACAAAGATGGCTACGCTTAAAGCAAAAGGAACCCAAACAGGAGCGGGCTTATTCTTCTGCATTTTTAACAAGTTCAAATCGATAAAGATAAAACAAGCCAAAGTCAAAACTGGAAATGGCAATAAGAAAAAGACATTGGGAAAGTTAAACCACTTTGCCGCAATCTCTGCACTAAAGAATGGTGTTGCCACAGAAATGATCCCAACACCCAGGGCCGTAAATAAGAGGCATCTTCTTGCCCAGCCCACCGCCTTTAGCTGTAACTCGCCAGAAGTCTTCATAATCAGCCAGCCAGCCCCCAATAGGGAATATCCAGCAGGCAGACAAAGCGCCACGATAAAAGAAAATATCCAACCCAAGTATCCGGAGTCAAAACCGATCACCTCTCTACCAACCATAACCCCTTGAGATGCAGCGGCCAAGAAGCTGCCAAAAAAGAATAGAAAGTTCCAGACTGCCTTCTGACTCAAATGGGCTTTTGCACGAAAGTCAAAAGATACGCCTCGTAAAATTAAACCAGCCAACATGATGCCTACAGGCAAATAGAGCTCAGTCAAAATAATTCCATGCGCCATTGGAAAGGCAATCAAGAGAACTCCGACTCCGAGCACCAACCAAGTTTCATTAGCATCCCAAAAAGGACCGATTGATGAAATCATGATGTCTTTTTCTGACTCACTTGCCTGATTCAATAAGATGCCAACGCCTAAGTCATATCCATCTAAGACAACGTAAGCAATCATTGCAATGCCCATTGCCGCCAAAAAGAAAAGGGGCAACCAACCAGATGGTTCGTATAAATTAGGAATCATTCTTATGCTCCAGCAATACCGTTAGTCAAACCTGGTTTTTGCCCATCAATAATATGTACGGGATTAGCTTGTCTTGCCAAATAAAAAACAACCCAAATATAAGAAACAATAAGTCCCAAATACAGAGCAAGGTACATCACGAGCGTACCCAAAACCATATTGGCAGGAACTTTAGTAACTGCGTCAGCAGTTTTTAGTACTCCACTAACAAGGTAGGGCTGTCTGCCTATCTCCGTCACATACCAGCCAGCAACTACGCCAACCCAACCAGAAAAAGTCATCACACTGAGAGCCCTTAAGAGCCAGTTTGGTAGTTCTTTATTTTTTCTTGTGAGATAAAACCCAACGAATGCGGTTAAGAGCATCAACATGCCAATGCCGACCATAATGCGAAAGGCAAAGAAAATGGGGGCGACTGGTGGAGTTGCACCAGGGAAGGAATCCAAACCCTTCACCTCACCTGCAAATGAGTGTGTCAAATATAAAGATGCGAGCTTTGGAATAGCTATTTCGTATTTATTGGCTTTAATACTCTCATCTGGTATCGCAAATAAAACGGCGGGGGCACCTTTTGTTGTCTCCCAAATTCCCTCCATTGCCGCTACCTTTGCAGGTTGATACTCCAACGTATTTAAGCCATGCGAGTCTCCAAGAACAATTTGCAGTGGAGCTAACACTGCCGCCATAGTCATCGCCAACTTGATCAGCGCTCGACTGCCAGAAAGATCAATGCCCTTCAAATATCGATAAGAGGAAATGCCTGCAATTAAAAACGTTACCGTCAAAAATGATGCTGTCATCATATGCAAGAGGCGATACGGCATGGAAGGATTAAAGACAATCTCAATCCAATTAGCTGCATGTGCTTGACCATTAATCATCTCAAACCCTTGCGGGGTTTGCATCCAAGAATCTAAAGCAATGATCCAAAATGCCGATAGTGATGTACCGAAGGCAACTAAAAATGTAGCGATAGTGTGAGCTCTTTGAGAGACTCTTTTGGAGCCAAACAACATAATTCCTAAAAAAGTTGCCTCGAGGAAGAATGCCGATAAAACTTCGTAGCCAAGCAAAGGTCCTGCGATATTGCCAACCGTTTGCATATATCCAGGCCAGTTGGTTCCAAACTGAAAACTCATCGTGATACCACTAACAACCCCCAGGGCAAAAGTTAGAGCGAATATCTTGACCCAGAATTGATAGGCTTGGCTCCATACTGAGTCGCCAGTTTTATTAAATTTAACTTTGAAATAAAAAAGCACCCATCCCAGTGCAATCGATATTGTTGGGAAAAGAATGTGAAAAGTCATATTCGAAGCAAATTGAATTCTGCTCAAAATAAGCGTATCTACCATTTTGTTGCCTCTTATTTTTAATGTGCTTTTATTATGCTCTTTACCTTTCTAACTTGCTGATGCTGGTTTAATGGGCTTACCTCAGCATCGCATGTCGCTTTAACGATATTGCCTAATATGAAAAAACCACCCGAAGGTGGTTTTAGTGTCTCCTACATCCTATAACAAGCGCAGCACAAAATTTAAGGCCTCAACCAACATCTGCTAGCCGGCCCCTGTATTGGCATATATCCTTGATTACCAGTACTTAAAAGGCTTTTCAGCATCTACATCACCGCCTAAAGCCCTCATGCTCGTATTGCAATGCGGACAGGTAAGGCCATCCCACTCAGACAGATGATTACTCGAGTGGCAACTAGTACAAACCGGTGTCCTACTAATTTCAGTATTAATACTTCCTGGATGAGCCACTGTATAAGCATCAATCGTTGAACAAGATTTACAAACCATCGCCACCCTAGAAGAGTGAAGACCAACCTCTCTGCCTATGCTACTAATGCATTCAAACTTACAAGAGCGGCACACAAATTTATATCTAGCCATACATGTATCTCGCTAATTCTTTTTAGATTGAAGCGCTAATTTCTTCATGCGGGCATCTTGAATAAGCAATTGCCTTTCTTGATTGGCCACTCCAATAGTGATCTTTCTGGCTATAAGATCCGCATAAACACCATCAATCTTTTTAAAAAAATCTTCGTAAACCGCTTTCTTTTCGGGGCTTAAGCCCTCCAAAGCAATGGGTCGACAGGAGTTTGCTTCAGCCAAATAATTTGTCAATGCCACAGTTTGCTGATCCGTTAATTTATCTGCGGAACTAAAGAGGGCTTTGGCGTGAGGATTGCTTCTTGTGACAGCGATGATTTGACTGTCCGCTAACAACGCATCAGCACTTTGATTGCTGTGAATGATGCAATCATTCAGTCGCTTAGTTACAGACCCCGAGTGATCTGGTGCTGGAGCCATCATTGGTGATTGTGCCTTAGCAACCTGTACTGGGTTATTGGGTATAACGCTTGTCGCACATCCCCCCAGGAAAGTAACTCCTATCAAACTTAACTTAAATATGTTTTTCATTGAGTGGCCCATTAGTTATTGATAGACAAAATCAGCGCGGCGATTTTCTTTAAATGCCGCCTCTGTCTGAGCTGGGTTAGCTGGCTTTTCTTTTCCAAAGCTCACCGCCTCTAACTGAGATTCACTGACGCCCTGGGCAAGTAACGCCTTCTTAATGGCTTCTGATCGTTTTTGACCTAGGGCAAGGTTGTACTCGGTAGTTCCACGATCGTCGGTATTGCCCTGGATGATCACAAAAGCTTTTTGCTTTTGAAATGCCTTTAAGTAAGAAGCATGCGCGGAGATTGTTGATGCATATTTTGGGTCTACGGTATAGCTGTCAAACTCAAAATAGATTGAGCGCTTACCATAAACACTAGACTTCGGATCACTAATTGGATCGTAAGTAGAAGAGCCTCCAGCGTTAACAGTGGTGACGCCATTGGCATCATCTAACTTAACGCTACTGCAAGCGGAAACAAATAAAACCAATAATGCCAATGGCACTATTTTTACAAATTTAAACATGATGAGGTTTCCCCAAACATGGCTACACCTTAGTAGCCAAATAGCAAAGAGGCACGCCACTAAAGCATGCCCAACCTAAGAAAATTAGGCTATAGCTTTGGGTGGTTTAAACGCTGAGTCGGGAAAGTTTTGCGTCAACAAAACTTCATTTGTCATAGCAAATTGATGCATGGTAGTTGATGGAAGAAAAACAGCAATTCCAATCTCGCTAATATTTGCGGTTACATGGCTCATCAGATACATCGTATGAACCTGCTCTTTGTCATCGGTCGAATCAGAGCTGTTATGTGCTTGCTGTGAAGCTGAGGCATTGTTATAGCTGCCAGCAAGCTCTGCCCGCTCAATTGCAGACTGGATAAAAATAGTTCCAGCTGCCGCCTTAAATGCAATCAAGAAGAGGCATATCAATAGAACGAGTGTTTTACTACGAAGCAACATGGACAAATTCTATACCTGATTACCAAATTTGTCGTTTTAAACAATGCCTACAAACTGGGCTGAGGATATTTAATCCTAATTTTGATCGCCCTTAGCTACTAAGCGCATGATTCTCAATAATTCAACATCATGGCTTGGAAGACCATCCAGCAGGCCAACTAGATGCGGAACATCCTTAGCAATTTGATCACCCCCATAAAACCTTAAGGCCCAATTGGGAAACAATCTTTGGTCAATCTCATCGAGCTCAATTCGATGCAGAACCTTATGACGATAGTCTTTTTGAATTTTTCCCCAAATGAACAAAACATCCTTTCGCTTACCCTCAAGAATCTGGGCGAAATGGCCATTCTCGTAGAAAAGAGCCCCCGTAAGCTCATGGTCTAAATTCCACTTTCGGGCAACATCAAACAGATGGACTAGGCTTGAAAGGCCCATGTCATGAGTTGCTTTGCTGATATAGCTCAGCTCAACCAATTGATTTGGATCGTCAACACTCACTTATTCTCCCGGCCTATAAAAATAACTATGAAAACTAAAGCCAGTTTGTTCTTTTAGTCACCAAGCTTAAATGGGCAATAACCCTATCGACTGGGGCCAGGATGCCTAATTCTTGTCTGCATATTGCATTTCGCCATTGCCAAATGACCAATTTTCTTTGCTTACCTCAAGCAAGTTAATAAAAATATCTTGAGGCCTGACTTGAAGCTGTTGCACCAAGGCCTCACAAATGGCTTTATATAGTTTCTTCTTTGCCTCTATGGACCTACCAAAACTTATGGTCGCTTGAATAAAAATGATGCCCTCTGAATATTCAATTCCTAAATAGCTTTTTGGAATATTTAATTCTGATGCGTCGTGTCTAGTAATAACCTGAAACTTATCGTCTTCAGGAACGTTGATTTGCTCGCGCATCACGTTATAGATAATGTCCCCGACTTGCTGAGCAAAACTCTCAGAGTGTTTTTTACTTAAATCAATTCTGACTAATGGCATCACTATTCTCCTTAGATTCATCTATCTTAAACAGATGCAATTAATTGCGCAGAAGCTTGAGAGATTGCTAAATAAAAAACCACCCTCGGGTGGTTTTGGTGTTTCTTGGAGGACCGGCACGGAATCAACCAGGGCCGAGGATGTTTAATTCTATTTCCTGTTTGCCCCATAAGTTTTATTAAGGTAGTCGACTATGACTGGAACCTCCTCATCAGTAATGGGCGCCTTAAATACATTTTTCATCCTTAAAACTTGAGCATTCCAATAGCCAACTCCTGTATTGGGCGGTTGATATTCTGCATAGTGGGCAGAGTGGCAGGTAGAACATTTCTGTAAAGTCAGCTGATAGCCAGGCAAATCTGATGGTCGCCATAAAACAGTATCAGCTGGTAACTCAATCGTTTTAGCTTGTGCCATTTGTGCCAAAGCAAGAGCAGATAGAAGGAGGATAGTTTTTTTCATATTCTTCTCCTTAAACCGCTGTGACTTTTACAGTCTCAACAATATTTCGCATATAGCCTGCAGGCATCCAGCTTGCAGTCATGGGCTGAACTTGGCCAGCATGATTAAATGCTCTGACCCTTAAGTCCAATATCCCTTTTTGTTTTGGCGTAAATTCAATGCGCCACTCTCTAAATGAGAAACGTCCAAGGTCTTGACCCAATCTAGCCTCTGTCCAATTTTGTCCATTGTCCTGCGAGAACAAAACTTTCTTTATTCCATAGCCCGCATCAAAGGCAATGCCTCGGGCTTGAACCGGCTTACCAATAGCGACAACGCTACTGTCTGTGAAGTTCGTAATGAATGAGCGAATCGTAAACTGATTAATAGGAATCGTTTTTGAAGGTGCGGTTCCAGGCGCAACACAGTTACAGTCATTATCAGGAATGCGATAAGCAGGATTCATCCAATAACCGTTGTATACATCATCAACCACTTTAATTTCACTAAGGTGCTTAACCCAATATGTTCCGTAGTAGCCGGGAACAATTAACTTGATTGGATAGCCGTTTAAGAAAGGAATATCTGTGCCATTCATTTGATAGGCAACCATCACATTGCCGTCCATGGCGTGATCAATATCTAGGCCTTTTACAAAATCTGAATCGCTTGGGAGAATTGGCTGATCCAAGCCATTAAAGGTTACTTGCTTAGCTCCGCCGCCGGGATTGGCCGCCTTCAAAATATCTTTTAAGGCAACGCCAACCCAAGCGGCATTACCCATCGCACCATTACCGAGTTGCCCACCATTCACTCTAGGCTCAAATAAGCCGCGACTATTACCAGAGCATTGATTAACAGCAACAATGCGTTGCGATGGAAAGTTTTTCTTTAACGACTCTAGAGAAATCTCTAAAGGCTTTTCTACATTGCCCCCAACTTTTAGTCGATAAGTATTAGGGTCAATGGATGTTGGAATGCCGGCCATGTGATAGCGTACAAAGAATTCATCATTTGGCGTAATGACATGATTGTCGTAATACTGAAATGGTGTTTCTAATTGTGGGGGCCTAGAGGTCAGCACAATCATGGGCTTCTTTTCAGGAAACGCCATGAGTTCGCGCTCACCATAGGCCATAGGTAAATTTGTTTTCTCTGCGCCCATTGCCCAAGATGGCAATAATGAACTGGCTCCACCAGCCAATGCGGCTGTAATGACTTTCCGTCTATTGGTAAAGTTCTCTGAATTCATGGATGTCTCCTCCATAGTATTTTTGGTTCAGGTAAGAATAGCTACTTTTAAAGAGGCATGCGTTGGTGATTACCCTCATCGAGCATTAAAAATGTCGTTTTAAATGATATTGCGAGCAACCGCCATTAATAAGCTATATGCTTAAATCGACGCAGGGCAGTCAAATTAGTTTGCCCTTTTGAAGGACAGTTCTTGCATGCAATATCCGAGACCAATGGCGCCTAACCTTGGCAAGCCTTAAAAGAAAATAGCCCAACAAGTAGGCTATTGAGATTCTTAGTGGCCCGGGGTGAATCGACTGGGGCCGAGGATGTCTAATCCTTGGTGGCTATTTAAAAATCTTTAACGCGCCGCAATAATAGAAATCCTTATAGCGTTTTTTAGTACTAAAAATCATCACTAGAGCTAAAGTATTACCCGCTCTTGGCAAGAAGGTTGACTTAGGACAAGTTTTTCTAATAGGCGCAAGCAGAGTATTGACGCGCCGCTAACAACATAACTGTAGGGGAGAAAAATCACTTATAATTTTTAAAACTATAAAGGGTGCTATGAGGAAATTGCTTGTACTAACGCTGTTTAGCTTACTGGTTGCTTGCTCACAAAATCCTAACAACTTAACATTAAGTTGTTATGGTGCGGCCATTAAGACTGAAGCAAAACAAGAGGTAGTTACACCTCAGGTTACACGAACTTATAAGTTCCAAAATTACAAGATTGATGATTATGATTGTGCTCAACAAGCCAACATCATCAGTTGTAACTTTATAAAAGAAGAAAGCGGTACCAGGCAGCGTAAACGCATTATTTACGATACAAGCACGCAGTCATTCGCAGAAATTGATGCTATTTGGGCTGTTGGTGAAAAGATAAATCCTAATGAACGCAATATAGCCAGAACAGAGTTTCTTGGTAGGTGCCAAAAGCCACTCCTAAACTAAACGATTTTTTTAAACAATATCTCGAGTCCAGAGGAATGTTGGAGGGCCTGAGACCAATAGTGGCTAACCAATCCGATCAAATAAAAAATCACTCGAAGATGTTTCTTGGTGGCCCGGAGTGGAATCGACCAGGGCCCCTGGAGACACTCATCCTAGCTCTAGACTACTTCCAGCTAAGGTTCAATTTCTTATGCGAAAGGGCGCAATCTCTTAAATAGAGATTAATGAGGCTTTGATAAGGAATGCCCACCTCTTCTGATATAGATTTGAAGTAGCTCACTGAATCCTCATCCAATCTAATGGTAATGGGCTTCTTGAGCATGGAAGCATATGGATTTTTACGGGCTTTTGAGAAATCATATTCATTACGCATCTTCATCACCTTTAATAAGATTTTGACTCTTTAGGGGTTGCCTTACGAGCCGAAATAATACGAATGACATTACCCTCGCTTCGATAACAATGGCAAACCAAAATCACACGAAGAGAATGGCTTACCCCCAGCAAGATAAATCTGTCTTCGTCCTCCGAATGATCGGGGTCGGAAATTAACTTAGCACTTTCATCATAAAACACAGATTTCGCCTCTTCAAATGAAAAACCGTGTTTCTTCAGATTGGCTGAAGCTTTTCTAGGTTCCCATTCAAATCGTAACGAAGTCATATGTACATTGTACATACATCAGCTGGGATAAGCAACCAGGGTTAAAAATCCTGAATCACGCAACCTTTCCGAAAGACCAAATGAAAAAACCACCCGAAGGTGGTTTTGGTATTTCTTGGTGGCCCGGGGCGGAATCGACCAGGGCCTAGGATGCCGATCCTATTTCCAACTTTTAGCCTGTTGAGATAGATGCTTCTTAAAGATTGTGGCTATTGGAGATAACTTTTTGCCTTTGGGGCTCACAAGGTGCCAGCTTGATTCAATAGGAAATTCTTTACATTTCAGTATGGCAACCTCTTCTTGGTCAGTCTTATCACCAAGAGAATACTTGGATAGAACTGCGATACCGAGACCACCTATAACTGCCTGCTTTATTGCTTCGTTACTTCCAAGCTCTAACCTAACATTAGGTCTGTACTTCAGTCTTTTGAAGTGAGCATCCGTTGCCATTCTTGTGCCAGAGCCCTTTTCTCTAAAAATAAACTTTTCACTCTTGAGCGCACTAATATCAATATTCTTTTTTTTGGCAAAAGCATGATCTTTTGGGGCAACTAATAACAAAGGGTTGGGCATAAACACTTCGTCCTCTATATCAACATGAAGTGGTGGCTGGGACATGATGTAAAGATCATCCAAGTTTTCTTCCAATCTTTTCACTACACCATCACGATTGAGCACCTCTAGAGAAATATCGATTTGAGGATACTTCGCGCAAAAAGTTCCCAATATTCTGGGAATGAAATATTTAGCGGTACTTACCACTGCTACTTTTAACTTTCCTCGTGTTAACCCTTTGACGCTATTAACTTGCTGTTCGAAAGAATCCCACTCCCCAGAAATCGCACGAGCCGTCTTAGCCAATTCATGACCCATTTGCGTTAAATGTACTTTCCTGGCTACCACTTCGTAGAGGGGCACCCCAACAGCATCCGTAATTTCTTTTAAGCCCATAGAGGCCGTTGGTTGGGTAACATGAACCATCCGCGCCGCCGCACTGACACTTCTAGTCTCAGCCAGCGCTAGAAATAGTCTTAACTGCCTAAAAGTAATATTCATCAGCATTTACCTATATATAAACGTATTAATATCGATTTTACTTTACATATAAATTTCCCTAAGATCGCCCCAAAGGACAATTTATGAATATCTTGCTAGATCCCACCATCCTCTTTTTCATCTTCGGCATCTTTGCGGGCCTAGTGAAATCCAATTTAGAAATTCCACAGCCCATTTCTCGATTTCTTTCGCTATATCTACTGATGGCTCTGGGATTAAAAGGTGGATTTGCTTTAAACAAATCAGGCTTTACTCCTGAGATTGCTATTAGTCTTGGTCTGGCGATCACTTTAGCAATAGCCATTCCGCTATTGGGCTACAACTTTCTTAAATACAAACTAGATAAACTGGATGCCGCCGCGATTGCCGCTACTTACGGATCTATTAGTGCGGTTACTTTTATTACTACTACACAGGTCTTAGATCAAAGCGGTATTAGTTATGGCGGACACATGGCCGCGGCAATGGCCCTCATGGAGTCACCCGCCATCATCATCGCCATCATTCTTGCCAACAGAATTCGTCAACAACGCTCAGGCAATGCCAGTGGCCACACTTCATTGAGCAAGATACTTCACGAATCATTTACTGATGGTGGGCAACTACTCTTATTAGGAGCCTTAGTAGTAGGGCTCATTTCAGGTGATTCGGGTCACAAAGTCATGGCGCCCTTTTCGATTGATTTATTTAAGGGTTTATTAGCATTCTTCTTGCTCGATATGGGATTGCTTGCCGCTAAGAGTTTAGGGGAACTCAAAGGTAAGCCTTCGGTGACTTTAGCTTATGCCTTCATCGCGCCGCCTACCCATGCGATGATTGCCTTGGGTTTATGCCATATATTTCATATCTCTCTGGGAGATACGATCCTTTTGATGATTTTGGCGGCAAGCGCTTCTTATATTGCGGTTCCAGCAGTATTGCGCCATGCAATGCCCGAGGTAAGTCCAGCCTTGTATATGGGCATGTCCCTTGGCATCACCTTCCCTTTAAATATTATCTTAGGCATTCCAATCTATAGCGCAGTAGCCAAATATTTTGTTTAAAAACATCAAAATAAAATGCCAATTCATCCAAAACCCTATTCTGGACTCAAGGCGAGTTTGCTAACTCAACATGGCAAAGAGTCGGTCATTTGTCCACAACTCCTTGACTCTAATGGCTTAGAAGTTGTCCATATCTCTGGGTATGACACAGACGAACTAGGTACCTTTACTAGAGATATTCCAAGATATGGCTCCCAACTAGATGCCGCCAGAAAAAAGGCTAGGGTTGGAATGGAATTATCAGGTTCTATGCTTGGCATTGCCAGCGAAGGTGCTTTTGATAATGATCCCTATACGGGCATGCTTGCTTGGAATTACGAGTTAGTAGTTTTAATAGATGACATACGCAAACTTGAAGTTATTGGTTTTTTTGGCGGGCAAGCTCAAAGTACCAGCCGGCAAGTATCAAGTTGGGATGAATTAAATGCGCTTCTTTCAGAGGCACAATTTACTACCCATCAATTAGTCGTTCGACCTGATGATGAATATCACCCAGAGTGTCGTAAAGGAATCAAAGATCTTGAGTCTTTGAAAGAAGCGTTCGATTGGGCAATTAACCTTTCAAAAAAGGGAAATGTATTTGTAGAGAATGATTTAAGAGCACATACCAATCCCACGCGTATGGCCAACATATTGAAAGCTACACAAGATCTCTCAAGAAAGATGAATTCTGTATGCCCAGAGTGTGAGTCACCTGGCTTCTGGATCACAGAAAGAAAGAAGGGCTTGCCATGCTCTAGCTGTGAAGCGCCAACAAATCTGCCAATAGCTAATGTATGGTCATGCGTAAAGTGTGCGTACAAAAAAGAAGAAATGTTGCTGGATCAAATCAAGGCGGATCCATCAAAGTGCGATTACTGTAATCCCTAAATATATTTGTCGTTTAAAACGACATTGCCAACACAAAGATGAATAATTGACTTGTCCTTTTAAAGGACATTTGATGACCCTGATATCCCAATCTAGAGACAGAGTGGTGGCATCCTGATTGACGGATTGACTCTATGGAAAGTGACCGACTACGCTAATAGCAAGGTAGAGGCGCCATTGAGGACTTCTAATAAAAATAGCCCAACAAGTGGGCTATTGTGAATCTTGGTGGCCCGGGGCGGAATCAACCAGGGCCGAGGATGTTTAATTCCGCCTCTAGACTGTTGCTTTAAAAGACAATTTACTCTTGCTCAATGTTAACAAATTTGTTAACATACACGGATGAGCTATTCCATCCTTTATTACAGCGAGCAGGTTCAAGAAGACATTATGAATCTTCCCGACACGCTTCAAGCTCGCTATATTGGATTGACCACTCGAATGATTGAGCATGGGCCGAATTTAGGCTTGCCTCATACGGACTCATTTGGCGGCGGCTTATTTGAATTAAGACTTAAAGGGGCTGAAGGTATCGCCCGAGTTTTCTTTTGTACGATGGTGGAGAAAGAAATAGTGATGCTCCATAGCTTTATTAAGAAGACTCAAAAGACGCCTGAGAAAGAATTAAAGATTGCGAAAGCACGTATGAAGGAGTGGAAAAAATGACAACACAGAAGAAAACAAAAATGCTTACCCATAAACAAATGATAAGCAAAATGCTTAAAAAGCCAGCTGTAAAAGCCGCAGTCAAAGAACTTGATCGCACTGAATTTGCTATTCTTGATGAGATTCTTACGGCAAGGAAAGAGGCTGGATTAACGCAAGCTCAAGTGGCAAAAAAGATGGGAACACAAACCCCAGCTATTGCTAGATTAGAAAGCTCTCTGGCTACCGGCAAACATTCCCCAAGCCTAACTACCCTAAGAAAGTATGCGGCGGCCTTGGGCAAGAGAGTTGAGCTTCATTTAGTCTGAGGACGTCTATATCCACTGTAATCATTTCACCCATAATTCATAATAGCTATGTTTGAAATAAAATTGATTGATCAGTTTTACTTTCTGGGACAACTAATCAGATATGGCATTTAGCATTGAACAGCTAGGGGATATTGACTATTTGGTCGGGCAGTGGTGTCTGCTTCTGGCTCCACTTGAAATCAAAAAAGATCTTGATTACGATTACGAAATCGATGGCCAGACTGTAAGTGTTTTTGAAGTTCGCCCTTTGTGGCGTGGAAAACCAGGAGAGTTAACTCGACGACCGTTTGTAAAATTTCGGTATATACAGTCTGAGGCTCTGTGGCATATTTATTGGATGCGAGCCAGCGGAAAATGGCAAGCCTATGAGCCAAATCCAATCTCAAAAGATCTCAATGAGGCACTACAAGTTATTGATGCCGATCAATATGGCTGTTTCTTTGGATAACAAGCTTGGGTTAGTCACCCTAGTTGCATTGCCTTGACTATTAGCTACTCCAGAATAAATAACAAGATTTATAGTGTCGATGCTAACTTTCAAATGAAAAAAGAGGGCTAGAAGCTCTCTTTTTGAATTCTTGGTGGCCCGGGGCGGAATCGACCAGGGCCTAGGATGACTGATCCAATCCTTACATTGAAAACAATAATCCCACTGAAAGCCCGATTACCCTCTCGGCACCACCACTCATGCCGTAGGTATAACTAGGACTTAGATACCACCCGACTTTCTTTGTTGTCCAAAACATAAAATCTGCGACGAAGGCAACTCCTGATTGAAGGCCACTACTGGGGGAGCTTGTTTTCCTCCAGATAGCAGGCCCTAAGCCTACGCCAAGCTCAATATCGGATGCCAACTCAAATGGTTTTTTAAAGATGATTTGGGCGCCGAGCTCTTTTGGATTGGATGTACTCAGATACTGCGTTTCCACCTCAATTTCTAATTGATGTTCAATCGCCGTAAATTCAACAGCCAATGAAGTGCCATAGGCTTTTGAACCATCTACTGTATTTTTCTCCATTGCGGGACCTACCAACAAAATCAGTGTACGGTCATCAATAGACTCTTCCGCACTTACTGCTGAGCTATGAATGCTTGAAGCAAAAGCTAAAGCAAACAAAGCAAGTCTTATTGCTTTCACATATAACCTTAAACAAATGTGGAATGCTCAATCGCAAGAGATTGAGTTCAGGGCTATTTGTTTAAGCGTTTCTGGGCGGATACTCGATTCTGGTTGGGAAAAATTCCAGGGTTAAAAGTGGCTCAATAGCGTTATAGCTTTTGAGATCCCGAGCTACTGAAGTATTACTGGATCCCACCATACCAACTACTGAAATGTGATGGCACTGATGGTCGTCATCATGATGGTCTGGGTTACTGGAGCCTGCTTGATCATGATGATCATCGTGAACTATTTGAAATAAGCCATTACTAGATTGATCATCATTCCAAGTAATTTGGACTACGCCCTCCTGAGTCTGATGTGATTGCTCATGAGCCGCCCCCAATGTAGGCATAAAAGCTGTATTGAATATAAAGATGAAGGTAGCAATAGAAACCAAACTCATTGGCTGATTCTAAGGTATTTGGCGTTTAAGCCACATCTAATGGGTATTTTTCCAATTGAGAGTCATTCTCAATTGTATGCTAAGATGAGAACAATTCTCATTAAGCATATTTGGCATCTCTGATGTTTTTCTCATTTAATACAAACCGCACAGCCTTTATAGGCCTAATTAGTTCCCTTTATTTGGGGGCTCTATCTTGTACTGTAAGAGCAGAGGCGCCAGTTAGTGACATGCCCACTGTTTTGGCTGAATCGCCCGTAAGTGACTCACCTAAGGTTGATAGCTCAGTTTCTGTAGAGGGCGAAACTGAGCAGTGGAGCATTCATGGGCAATCCACTTATATCGTTCAACAGAAAAATAATTTCAAGTCGCCTTACTATGGACAAAACAGCCTTCTCAACAAATCTGAAGGCGGTGGTGGCAAGAGCTACACATTAAGTGCTACAGCGTTCTTAGGGGCAAGACTTTGGGAAGGCGCTGAAGTTTATTGGAACCCAGAGATGTTCGAGGGAACGCCTTTTAATGGACAGCTTGTTGGTCTAGGTGGATTTCAGAATGGCGAGCTACAAAAAGGCTCATATGCCCCACCTATTTACTACACCGCTCGTGCGTTTATTCGTCAAACCTTTGGCTTGGGCGGCGGCAAAGAACATATTGAAGGTGGGCCAAATCAGCTTGCGGGCAATCTCGATAAAAATAGAATCGTGGTGTCATACGGTAAGTTCGCAACATTAGATTTCTTTGATCAAAATAGTTACAGTCACGATCCTCGCACGCAGTTTCAGAACTTTGCTCTTTTCTCTATGGGCGCCTATGGATATGCGGCTGATAGCAAAGGCTATACCTATGGTGTTGTAGCAGAGTGGTATCAAGATGACTGGATTTTGAAGGCGGCAAGATTAGCGATGCCAACTATTCCGAATACCGCTCAGCTTGACTACAGCATGAGCCAAGACTACGGCAATCAAATTGAATTAACTCATGAACATGAGCTATGGGGTAAGCCTGGCGCAGTAAGGGCCCTGTATTACCAACAACATGCCTATATGGGCAACTACCAAAATGCGATTAATCAGGCTCAGCAGACTGGTGGCACTCCTGATGTAACTGGCGTACGCAGGGGGGGCGCAGAGCTCATGGGGCTATGGCTTCAATATTGAGCAGGCCATCAATGATGATGTTGGAGTCTTTGGTCGCTGGAGCTGGAATCCAGGCACAACCGAAGCGCAGACTGTAGACATCAGTAGATCACTATCGGGCGGTGTGAGCATCAAAGGCTCTAGTTGGTCGCGCCCCAAAGATACGGTAGGCATAGGTTATGCGGTCAATGGAATCTCTTCATCGCAGATTGCCTACCTTCAACAAGGCGGTATGGCGGCATTTATTGGTGATGGCGCACTTAGCTATAAGAAAGAACAAATATTGGAAACTTTTTATAGCGCAAAGGTATATAAGGAGCTGTTCATATCTGCCGACTATCAACGGATTGCTAATCCCGCCTACAACTCAGCTCGTGGTCCAGTTAATTTCTTTGGCTTAAGAGCACACATAGAAATGTAATGTCGTTTTAAAGGACAGTTCATGATGGGGGTATCTGGCTCTAATGGCGTCTAAGCCCACCCAGCCTATACAAATAAAAAACCACCCGAGGGTGGTTTTGGTATTTCTTGGTGGCCCGGGGCGGAATCGATTAGGGCGTAGGAGTTCTCATCCTTGCGGAAAGTGCTCGATATGAACCTCACCTTGCCGCCCGAAATAGTTGACATACTTTCCAGCTATCCAAACGATGTATCCAATACAGCCGGCAGACATCGTTAGCTTAATAAACTCAGGGTATCTAACCGCATCACTTTGAGCACCACGAATGGCTGAAACAACATCTTCTTTATTAAATGAACTTGGAATCTCAATTGAAGGTATTACCATGGGAATAGTAAATGCCCCATTGCCTGACAAATAATAAGTCGTAGATTGATTCCGATAGTCAGCGAAGTAGGACTCAACGCCAACCTCAATTAAGCGGCCCAATGCCTCTGGGAACGTTAACAAGCCAGCATGAGATTCACGAGCGCATTTTTCAATAACTTCTTTTGTATTCGGATTCATAAGCAACCTTAAATTGATAGCTTGAATTATCTCGCCTCACAAATGAAAAAACTACCCGAAGGTGGTTTTGGTATTTCTTGGTGGCACGGGGCGGAATCAACCAGGGCCGAGGATGTCTGACTCTGCTTTAGTTAATCAACTGCAATCTTTCCGCTTTTAACCAATTTGGCCCACTCGGCCATTTGGGCCTTAATGAATTTATCGGCTGCATCTGAATTACCCTGGAATGGCTCACCACCTAGGCTCAATACCTTCTCCCTTACTTCTGGCGATTGCATTACCTTTGCAATGGCGTCTGATAGTTTTATCAAGATTGGTGCCGGCGTTGCCGCTGGAGCAAAAATACCATTCCATTCATAAACCTCATAGCCAGGAACACCCGCTTCAGCCATTGTTGGAACACTCGGCATAGAGGATGCTCTTTTCTTGCCAGTGACCGCTAGAGCATTCAACTTTCCAGAATCAACATATTGCTTTGTTGATGCAACGCTTCCAAAGAAAACTGGCACTTGCCCACCAATCACATCATTCAATGCAGGGCCACCACCTTTGTATGGAACATGTTGCATCTCCACTCCCGCCTTCACTTCAAACAATGCACCTGCCAGGTGTTGTGCAGAACCATTGCCTGATGATGCATAAGAAATGCTATTTGGCTTTGCCTTGGCCATTGCAACCAACTCTTTCACTGACTTAGCAGGAAAGCTTGGATTGACTAAGAGTACATTTGGGTACTGAGCTAAAACGGCCAAGGTCTTGAAATCCTTATTGGGGTCATAAGGCAACTTAGGAAACAAGGAGGGATTAACTGAATAGGATGATGCATCGAGCATCAATGTGTAGCCATCAGCATTAGCCTTGGCTACATAGGAGGCAGCAATTTGACCACTTGCCCCAGGCTTGTTTTCAACCACTACTGATGTGCCTAGAAGCTTGCCCAGTGGGGTTGCAACCGTTCTAGCCATTAAGTCTGCAGTGCCACCAGGGGGATAGCTGACTATCAAGCTAATGGGGCGGCTGGGCCACTCTTGAGCATGAGACAGCCCTGTTGTTGCAAGCAATGCAACTAATAGAGTTTTTACAAAGGACTTCATCTTTTCTCCTTAATTAACTTCTGCTGAATATTGGAATGCCATAGCATCCCCTACTGAACTGCGAAATTCAACTGGCTTACCAGTTAAATCAAATGCGATACGATTCACTCTTACGGCTGGATGACCTTCTTTCATTGCTAATGCTTTTGCATCCGTTTTTTTCATCAACTCAAATCCAACCTGATCCTTGGCTTTGATTACCGCAACTCCACATACCTTTGCATACATCGGATAAAACAAATCTTCAAAATCTTTTGGCTTGTAGCCGGCTAACTTCTTAAACTTCGGTAGGGGCAAATAAATTGTTTCGTAGAGCAAGGGCTTGCCATCAATTAAGCGAAGACGATGAATTTTTAATAGCGACTTACAAGACCAACCCGTTAACCTAGTTATTTCTTTATCTAAAGCAACTTCCTTTAAATCTAAAACCTTTGCTTGGGGGGATAGCTGTTCTTGCTCATCTAATTGATAACGAAAAAACCTGAGCATTGATTGCCCATTAAGCCCACTACTGACCACTGTGCTTTTGCCATGTCGTTTAACCAACACTCCATCATCAGCGAGCTGAGCAATCGCCTGTCGAATTGTTCCAACTGCTACGCCGTACTCTTTAGCAAGACTGGCTTCGGATGGAATGGCTTCAGCAATCTGCCATGCACCACTTTCAACCTTATCCCTAAAGGCCGTAGCCAAGCCCTGATAACCCATTAACTCTTTAGCCATACCCGTATTTTCAACTCATTTACTCATCTAGATGAGTTATGCTACCATAATTCCCATGAATGTCGATACCCACTTCCATATTTTTGATAAAAGCCTTTTAAATGAGACTCAGGCTCGCTACTCTGTCGATTACAACGCCTCAATAGATGATTGGGCCAAAGTAGCTGATGCACAACAAATAACTGGCGGGGTCATTGTTCAGCCGAGCTTTCTAGGTTTTGACAACACGCTACTACTTGAAGCCATTAAACAAAATCCTAGATATTTAAGAGGGGTTGGAGTGACTGACCCCAAAGCCTCACAAAAAGAATTGCTTGAACTTAGCAAACAAGGGGTTTGTGGAATCAGACTTAATTTAGCGGGCGATGAAGATCCGCTTGGAACCCTTAAAAATTACGAAGGCCTTATCAACCTTTTAAAAGGGTTGAATATGCATTTACAAATACATCATGATGATGGCTTACTAAATGGGATTCTGCTAGCCATACCCAATGGAATAGACATAGTGATTGATCACTTTGGCAGACCTCAAGCTAATGATGAGTTTGAAAAATTAAATGATGGCATTAGGAAACATCGGGGCAACATCTGGGTGAAATTGAGTGCTCAATACAGAACGCCAAACATAAATCATCAAACTATTTTTGAATATTGGCTCAAGCAAATTGGGGCGTCCCGCCTCCTGTGGGGTAGCGATTGGCCGCATACAAGATTTGAAGCAACCGAAACTTATGAATCCCAAATGAAGCAGTTTTTGTCTTTAACAAATTCTCCAGAACTGAGACAACAAATTCTTTCAAAGAATCCCAGAGTCCTCTACTGGACTTAGCAATTAAAAGCGTCGTTTTAAACGACATTACAAGCACCCACCATAGATAACTTGATAAATAGAAATGAAAAAACCACCCGAAGGTGGTTTTGGTGTTTCTTGGTGGCCCGGGGCGGAATCGAACCACCGACACAAGGATTTTCAATCCTCTGCTCTACCGACTGAGCTACCAGGCCAAGACTTGAAATTATAAATGAAACTGATTTATAAGCCCTCAATTATGGTTGACTGTTGAAATTCTGCCTCAACTGCAGCCCTACTAGCCCATAAACACTTGATCTACCGCCCTCTAGAGTCCTCGCTCAATTTGCGTTTGTAGTGTTGCCACTTTTTCAGTTTTTAAGGAATGTGGGGTGGTAATGGGGATATTTGATGGATGAAGCAGAGATGTATTAATCCTCTGCTCTATCAGGGTTTGGTGGGGATGCTCTATCCTGCTTAACGGTGCAAGCGTGTGTCAATCACATATTTTTTAGAATTTCAGTCTTTTTAGCGTTGTATTCGTCTTGTGTAATCAAGCCTTTCTTAAGCATTGTGTTTAAGTCTTCCAATTTTTTAGCAGGGTTAGGCAAATCATTTGCTGTGGCTGACTTGGCGGCTGGTGTAATTGCGGCACGAGCTGGGGATGGGCTGGCTGACTCAGCCATTGGAGTTGTAGTGCGAATAATGTTCTCGCCACCCTTAACCTGCTCCTCTTTAACTACGGGCGTTGCGGGACACTTCTTATCAATCTGCATTTGCTCTAAGCGTTCATATCTTGCTCTTGCCGCTTTTTGTTCCGCAGTTGCCGCACCGCCTAAATCCATAAAGAACCAAGGAATGCCCAATAGAAAAATACCTGTTACACCAAGTGCCGCATTAGTGCCTATCTGCTTGTCTTTGTCACCATCAGCCGTAACTTGTGCAGTAACCATTTTCTGCATTTCATTAGCAATAGCATCGCAAGATTTTGTTTCGTCTCCAACCTGCGCAACGGGAACTGGATTTGCAACTGTGCTGGCACAACCTGCGGACACGATGGATGCAATGAGCATCACTGCTATGATTTTTTTATTCACTGGTTATGCCTTTTTTATTCTTAATCTTATAACTATAACTCCACAGCACTTCAGGGCAAACCCTAGTCATTTAGTAAATGTCGTTTAAAAAGACAGCGCAAGCGCAGGGCATATAAAAAATAATTTAGAAAAGGCTCTTGCCCAAAACTTTGGTCTGAATTTACGCTTACATTTTGGGCAACTCAAATGCGTAAAAACACCTTGCCTGCTTTCCCCAGCAGCGCCAACATACATCCCATCAAAAGTGAAGTTAGCACTAACATCCACCAGCTCTATGTAGTTCCGACCCAAAAGCCCACCCCAAATACTCACCGCCTAAGAGAAGGTGAGCTGATTTTGTATAAAAGGGATCGCAGTGATGTGTGGCAAGCCCGCTTCAAACTCTTTGATCGTAAGTGGCATTCCATTTCCACCAAACACCACAACTTAGAGTTTGCCAGTCGTGCCGCTTGTGAAATTTACGATGAAGCCCGCTTTAGAGAGCGTATGGGGGTTAGCTACACAAGACGCAAATTCGATGCCATTGCCAAAGAAACCCTAAAAGAACTTCAAGATGAGATTGATGCAAACATTAAGGCAATGACCAATAAAGACTACATAAGGGTCATTAATAAGTATTTGCTTCCGTTCTTTGGCAAACGCTTTATAGAAAATATTAAAGCGGAGCACATGCGGGAATATGAGATTTGGCGCAACACACTCATGAAACGAACCCCACTAGCGAGCACATTAGCCACCCACTCTAGTGCTTACAACCGAATTATTAGCCTAGCAGTGCAACGAGGCTATATCAGCGCACAAGTACCATTAGCCCATTTAAGCCGTCGTGGCGCCAAAGGAAAATCTCGCCCTGCTTTTAGTCGTGCTGAATTAGATTACTTACTCAACTTTTTAAAAGACTACAGCTTGGGTGGGCATAGTGCATTAGCTAAAGAGATGCGCTTACTAAGCCGTGACTATATAGAGCTACTGATTAGCACTGGGATGCGTAGTGGCAAAGAGAGCTTGAACATTCACTGGAAGCACATTGAATGGTATGTAGATCACAAAACGGATAAGCGTTATTTGCGTATATGGGTAAGCGGCAAAACAGGGGCTCGTTATTTGATTGCCAAACACTACGCAGAAGCGGCATTACAAAGACTCGCTAGTAGAGAGAAATTGTTTGCAGGGTTGACGCTGGATGAGGTGCTACGCAAGAAATACAACATTCCCTTATTTAGATTAAGTGATGGCACACAGCCCAAGAGCTTTCACACAACCTTTATATGGCTGATGAAAGCTAGTGGCTTACTTAAAGATACCGCTACAGGGCAAAACAGAACTCTTTATAGCCTGCGGCATACCTACGCAACGATGGCATTAATAGAGGGGAATATGGATGTGCACACACTGGCAAAGCAGATGGGCACTAGCGTGGGGATGTTAGAGAGGCATTACAGCAAGATGACAGCTACATTGGCGGCTGAGCGGCTGGCTTAGCTGTGAAGTGTCGTTTTAAACGACAAACCATTTGGCAGCAGCATCGCTATGCCTGTCAGTCCCGCAAATATCTAAATCCGTATTTCTCAAAAAAACCCATAAAACCACCAGATTTGACTCAAATCTCCGCTTTTCTCGTAATAAGAATTATTACGAATACGAGGTGGGGTTAGATTTAAATCACCAGAGGCCGAGATCTCCAATGGCGTTAAAAATTGCGCGACTTATTTTTTAGGATGCGCTACCCACCGACTTGATGGGCTTGATTAGCTGCTTACCTTTTTCAGTGCGGAGTTGCTGTTTTGCTGAAGCCACTTTTTTCTTTAATACGGAAACGCGAGCCTGCTCGGGAGAAAGTGGCTTAATAGGTTTGATGTTTTTAAATTCATAAAAGCGCATCAAGTATTTAAGCCACTTTCATTTACTCACTTACTTCCGTGTAATTCAATACATTTCCAACGCCATACATATGCTCACCCAGCATCTTTGCGGCTAACTGGTTATCCGCATATACGAAAGTATTGGTAGTTTGGGTTGGACTTATGCGAACCCACAGAAGATATTTCTTCATCTTCCAAACCCAGCCCTGACTGCACCACTAGCCTGCTCAATCTGACCATCTAGCTCCCCCGCTTCTACAGCAGCCTTAATCACTTCTAGCGTTTTGATTAAATCTTCGGCAGTAGCTACTTCAACTGCGGTTTTACCTTTAGCTAATTCAATAAGTTTTGCGCCATAACGAACATTGACACAAACTTTTCCCTCGCTAGATACAAACCACCAAGGGCGAACTCTCTTTTGCATTTCAATACTTTTGCTAGAGCCATCAACATCTTTCACTGTTTTGAATTTCTTGACAGTAAAGGTATCGCCTGCCTTTTGAGCATTAGCGAGCTGTATTTGCTCCCAAATCTTTGTAGATAGCTTATTCCTGCGATGTAGGATGGGCGGTACGCTGCTAGGTTTTTTTGATGCTGTCAATTTCAAACTTGTTAGTGCACTCATTGTTTTCTCCTTTAAGTTAATGGGCACACTTAATTTATTGTCAGAGTTTTCGGTTGAGCAACCACTTTTTTCCATGATCTGTCTGAATCTAATAATCAGAACCAGAATTAGTCTGCTTTTATTAGGTTTCACTAAATAACTTTATGCAAAGCTATCAAACCATCAAAGATATGAAGTTAAGGGATCATTGGCTGAAAGCTAATGGCTATAACCCATGTAACTTTTTCAATCCCAACCTAAAAACTAATTACATCCGAGCAAAAGCTGCCAGTAAACAGTTATTAAATGATTGCTTTGATCTTTTAACGCATAAACAAATTGAACTACTTCAGGCATTTAAAAATAAAGCTACTCAAAAACGCATTTATCAAGTTTTAAACTTATATAAAAAAATACGCAGGCAACTACATAGGCAAATAGAGCAACAGAAAATGGTATAGCCAACCTTAATTGGCAAAAACGCGGGTTGTAATATAACGGCTAATGACCCCGCACTTGGTGTAACTGCTCTAAAGGTTACACATCACAAGTAGGCCGCAGGTTCCTACAATGCAAATCAATGCAACAGTAGGTTGAGAGTTTTAATACATCAGTCTCTCGAAATACCTTTTAGAGTCGTGTTAGCTAGAAGTGATGTCATACCAATCTAACATTGAGCGGCGGTTATCTTGATTCTTAAAAAATCAATATAGCCGTCGTTTGACTAAAAGTTCTGTCACCCAATCAATATCAAAGACAAATCAAAAGAAAGAAAAATGTGATGAGCGACAAGCGAAATCACAGGCGAACGCAGTTTGCCTTAAATGTCTGATACATTAATACAACTACTAGGAGAAATCATGGCTACCAAAAAAGGCACGGTCACTATAGCGGATTTAAATAAGCAACTGCGCGATGAGATGCTGTCGAGCCATAGAATTGAAATCGATTTTTACCTAGAAGGAAACTTAGAAGAAGTCATTTGCGATAAAGTCCTTAACCTCATTACAGTAGCTAAAAAAGCTGGTATTGAGAATTATTATTGTGAATTTTTAACATCAGATAAATTTTTGACAAAAATAAGGAAGAGTAAGGATCTATCGCAATCGCATTATTTGTATAAATTTCTAACTAAGGATCTTGAGCTGTTCAAAAAAAATCAAATTGCAGGTCACAAATTAACGAAGACCTCCACCGCTGCCGAGACATTGCTTAGATGGTATTCATCGCATGGGGCTAAAAAAATCTTCTATCACCATAGTCGTGCTTCTGATTTCACAATTGCAAAAACTAAAGCCCAATTAGACGAAGCACTAACCTTAACCAAAAAAATTACCCCCTAGCAACATAAATTATTCTCCCTCGCTGGCTTGGGTAGCTGACCCGAAAATCAAACTGCTTGTAGGGCTTTTAAACAGGTCTTTTAGTTCGTGGCGTAAATGCCACGATAAATATAAGAGAATTACGAGACTCTTATGTTTTACGCTAAGTCATTGAATTTAGTGGAGATCTTAATCAACCATTTTCGGTTGCCCTAACCTAATCTAAGAAAACATACTGTAGCTCTGCATTTAATATTTTTCAGGGAGATACAGATGTCACAAGCCAAAGTTTTAACGGCACAAGAACTGCGCAGAGTTTTAGATTACACAGCTACACGCAGGCATAGCATGCGTAATCGCGCTATGTTGCTGCTTACGCACTATGCGGGTATGCGAGTAGGTGAAGTTGCCGCTCTACGCATAAACGATGTTTTAAACGGCGACAACACTATTAAGGGTGAAGTGCGCTTATTGCCCGATCAAACAAAGGGCAAACATGCCCGCACTGTTTATTTAAATGTGCGGATGCAAAAAGAATTAGCCCAGTACATCAAAGTGCTCAAAATTAAGGATGTCAGCAAACCCCTGTTCTATACGCAGAAAAAGGATGGGTTTAGTGCGAACTCCTTGACCCAGTACTTCTTTTATCTTTATCGCAATGTCGGCCTAGCTGGATGTAGCTCACATTCAGGTAGAAGGTCATTTCTTACTGGACTTGCCAATAAAGGCACAGCAATTCATATATTGAAGAGTCTGGCTGGGCACCGCAACATCAGCACCACTGCTACCTATCTGTATAGCAGCCCTGATCAGCTTAAAGCTGCTGTCGAGCTCGTTTAACCTTAGCGAAATCAGTAAAAACAGTCCCAGTGTATTTGTCGTTAACTCGTGTTTTCTTTAAGTTGACCGTAAAAGCTAAACCCCTTGTAGCAAGCCTATGACCAAACCACTTACACAACACTTCAACTCTAGTGCCTTTCTTTTTACTATCAAGAATAAGCACTTGATCGCCTAGCAAGAAGGTGCCACTAAATGTTGACCCCCTATATTTCGCGTCAATAATTTCTATTACACGAGCGTTCCTTACTTTTATAGGATTTATTGGTTTAGCTATCTTTGTCGTATTAGGGCAGTCATGTTGCTGTTCCCACACTGGTGCTTTTAGATAGAAATCCATATAACCCCCTATAGTTGCTTACAAGTTGTTATAAGAATACCTTACCCCTCTATATAAACATCATTCCTTCTTAGTCTTTTTAGCTCTATTACTCGTTACCACCCATTCATGGGGCGCTGTATTGGGAAAACTCATTTCAGTAGCATTTGCCATTAAGAACATGGCTTTCTTCAAAATGTCACTAGCCACATTACTTGCCTGAGTTCGTAAGTCACCCTGATCTGGCACCTCCCCTCTTTTTAATAATCCTCTAAATAGCGTTGGATGCAATTCCTGCTCTTTAGCAAAGTTATAGAGCTTGAAGTCTTTCTTATCTTTTTGCTTTTCATACTCCCTATATACCTGCATCCACTTTTTAATCGTGGCATAGGTTAACTTGGTTTCACGCTCTTGATGCACTTGGGCAGTGCTGTAATCCCAACGATCAAATTCATCTGAATACAACTTGTGCGCTTTAAGAATCTCATTGAACTGCTCTTTAAGTGCAGCTGGAGATAGATTAAGCGGCACTTCAATCTTAAGTAGTGGCGGCTTCTTTTGATCTTTGGATTTCTTCACTTCAATCTTTAGGTCAGCAATTTGCATTGGCTGATAAGGCACAACTTCAGCAAAGATCTTGTAGCCCCTCTCTAGCCACCACTTACTAAATGTCTTGCCCCGCAAATCTCCAAAGTGTTCCAATGCTTCTTGAGCCTTGCTAGTAGGAAACTCATTCGTCTCACAAATCTTGTGATACCAAGGCGATGTTTGCAGTACATCAAACCATGCCTCATACAAAGTTCCTTTTGCTTTAGCGGCAGCTGCTTCAGGGGTTTGCGCAAAGATGCGCTCTTCAGGACCCAAGCCCTTGTAGTAGAAATCCATCGCCATTTAGGTAGCTGACCTTTCTTTCATATGCCTAAAAAAACACCATTTTGAGATTTCTAATAGATACATGCAGCACAAAAACGCTTTACCAATTCTATCAATCAGTGCTGCTATTTAAAAAGGAATTAAAAATGAATGCAATCGTAGAAACAACTAATGCAGTAGTAGCAACATCTGTCGTTTTAAACGACAAAGCAGCAGCAATTAATACTAATAATGCACTCAAATCGCTTATTAGCATTGAAGCAAATCGTATTACATGGGAACAGGGTGCATACAAAACAAGCAATCAAGCTTTATATGCTGTTTTGGCTGATTGTTTAGCTTATTGCGGTGAGCTGACTTTAGAACAAGCTAAAGTGCGTAGCGAGTCTTTGGAGAAGTTTTTCAAAGAACGCAACTACACCTACAAGAAAGAGCTGCCTCTTGCTACTCGAGTCGTTCGGGCAGTCTTTGGCAACATTGATCGTCGTCGTGTAAGCACTTATTCACTCGTGTTGCGTCAAGCTCAAAAGTGCAGAGTAGCTATTGCTGACTTAGCAACTTGGATTGAGGAAAACGGCGGCATACAAGAGATTCGTCTTGGTCGTAGCGCAACCTATATCAGCCCTAAAGCAAAAGCTGAAATCGCTAAAGCAGTCGTGGCAGGTCGTGAAAGCTATTTAGGCTTTGCTAAGTCAGAGTTGCTATCGCATGTTGCAGATGCTGATTTTATGGGGGATGCATGTGTATTACTTGCTGAACAACAAGCTGATGGCAGCTTTGGTATCCGAGCCGTATTACGAAGCGATGGATTGGTGAATGCTGCTTTTGTAGCTCTGTATGGCAAGCAACAAGAAATCCTAGCTGAAGCCAAGGCAACTATTGCAGCGGCGAATGATGCCGATGGCGCTGTAGTTACACAAACTAAAGCGGCTTAAACAAGATTGGAGGGCGTTATGAGCGCTCTCCACTTACCAATATACAAAAGGAATAACCAAAATGCTTATTAATAAGGAGCCATTTCATGAACCTCAAACGATTAACGACATTATCTTTGGCAATACCGAAAGTCGCTTGCGAATCGAGGATATTGTCAGCGATACCGAAACGATACCTAGTAGCGGCAAATCAGCCATTCTTTTATACGGAGTCTTTGGAACAGGCAAGACCACTCTCGCAAAAATGCTACCTAACGCAATCGAACAGGGTAAGACGGGTGAAGACTTAAGCTTGCCCGAAGAAATGATTGCGTGTCAGCAGGGATTCTCGGGTCCGCAAGTAATGACTTTGATTGAAGCTATTTTAAGTAGGTCATCAATTAATGCCAGCGGCTTGCATTACTTCATCATTGATGAGGTAGATAACCTAACCAAGCTGGCTCAGCAAAGTTTAAAGTCAGCGCTCAATACGACTAGGGGCGTATTCATACTCACCACTAACAATGTCTCACAGCTTGATAAGGGTTTGTTAGATCGCTGCGTCTTAGTCGAAATGAATGCAGCACAAGCTAGCGAGTATTTGAATGTGGCGAGAGCTATTGTTAGCAAGACAGGGGTTGATATTGCAGATGTTGATTTATTGCTCACGATTCAAGCAGCTAATGGGTCATTTCGCAACATCATTCACAACATTGGAAGACTGGCTCGGCGTAAGAGTCAAGTCCCACCTAATGTCATTTATTAAGGAGAATATTATGACCAATATTACAAAAGAAGCTGACATGCAAGTGCAGCATATCATCAGCCATTCAATTGCTGAATTTGCGTATGAGTATGGTTTTGAAAAAAAGTTCAAAGAGCAAAGTGCGTTTTTTGATTTGTTCAATCAAAAAATATCTAACCAAGGATATTCAGAAAAGCATTACCCTTCAATATCAAGCGGATTAACTACTAAACTGCCAACAACACAGCTAGGTGATGGATTTGACTATGAAGAGTTGTTTTTAGAAAGCTGGCAGACCAATGTTGGCGGCTTAAATCCAATCTTTGCAGAACAGTTCTTCACTGACACTAAGCTATGTTGGTACATCACTTATCAACTTACACTTCCAGGCAATATCTACACTGCTTCAGCAAAGTATTGGGAAGACAGCAATCCGCAATTAAGTATCTTTCGGAGAGAGCTATAGTGTTTTTAGCTGACCCATTTAGAGCCCACTTTTATAGTGGGCTTTTTTGCTTATGTCGTTTTAAACGACACTTCAAGCTAGAGCTACTTTCGCCTACGATTCCTCTGCTCAAACTCAATAGCCTCTTGTAGTAGAGCTTTTTGCTTATCTTCTTCTTTGTGGCGCTTAATTAAGTCTTTACCCGTGATGACTTGTTGATCATTTAGTAATGACTCTAGCGTGGGCTTACTCTTCCCACGGGAATCGTTCACGACTTAACTCCTCCATAATTTGACTCTTACTCTTGGCGGCTCGTTTAGAGCGATTGGTGCCATGCTTTGCCCAGTGAGCTTGATCGGCATGTATCTCTGCCAGCTCATTCTTGGAGTCTTCGGCTAAAGAAGTTAACTTCTCAGTCTTAATCTTGCCCAAAAACTCTAGGTTGGATTCATTGCTCATTAGTCACTTTAATTCTTTCCAAATAAACACTAAAAATTGCATTTAAGAACTCATGTAAATCAAATTTTTATAACTAGGTTACCATTTCTAATATATCTGATAATTTTGGAGAATCTAATGCCCTATGTCTCATTTATAACTGATGCTCGATTTAAGAAAATAATTAGTGAGATTCTAGCAATTGGTGACACTGCACAAATTAAGGCAAATGAGGAGTTTGAGAGAAATGTAATTGACCCCTTTTCTATGCTCATGGAAATGGCTTGCTTCGACATGGATTTTGATAACTGGCTTAAAAGCGAAAAGAGTCGACAAATTCAAAAAACTCTTTCGAATGACATAGGCATGCTACATCAAAAAATCCTGGGCTCTGTAAAGGGGTGGAAAGATTTAAAAGTTGGCGGTGGTATTGATTTAGCTAATCCCAAGAGAAAAATTATTGCGGAGATTAAGAATAAACATAACACCGTTACAGGGGGCAAAAGAGTTAATAACTATCAAGAGTTAGATAAATTAGTCATGCCAAAAGCAAGTCACTACAAAGGCTATACCGCATATTTTGTAGAAATAATTCCAAGCACCGCCCAAGGCTATGAAAAGCCGTTTACCCCCTCAGACAAAGAAAGGGGCATTCGCTGCGAAGCAAATCCTAAAATTATCCAGATTGATGGAAATCGATTTTACAAACTTGTCACCGGTGTAGATGATGCCTTAGAGCAAGTATTCAAAGCGATTCCAAAGGTTATCAAAGACTGTAGAGCCGCCATATCAATGAGCGGCGTCGAAGAAGCAGATCAATTTTTTAAATCAGCTTATGTTCCAAAACCACCAAAGACTTCTCGTCGTAAGAATCCGAAAGCATCGAAATAATCGCTTTGCCAATATGGTAGCCAAGATTTACTGGCACAGCATTTCCTATTTGCTTATATTGAGAAGCCGTCGAACCCGAAAACTGCCACTCATCAGGAAATGATTGAATTCGGGCATATTCTCGAACATTTAACGGTCTTGTCTCGCCCGGGTGGCAGCGTTCAGTTTGTTTTTGAGCTGGGTTACATGTTAGTGTTAGCGAAGGCTCATCCCAAGATAATCTTCTAGCCATCCCCGTTTTTCCTCCTCCAAGAAGATAGCTAGCGCCCATATACTTCTTCTGCAGTGCGACTGGCAAGTCTCGCCAATATCCACCCTGAGGAATTAAGTCCATTATTTTCTTTTTCTCAGGGGTATATTTCTGCCCGTCAGCCTTCGGAGCGCCACGCAATGCTTCCCGTAAACTGACTGTATAGTTTTGCTCCTTGGGAAAAGCCAGCTTTCGCTTAAGATTTTTTCTAACCCCAAAGATTACAAGTCGCTCCCGTTTTTGGGCAACATCAAAGTATTGAGCTCGTAAAACCTTGTAATCAACATCGTAACCAAGCTCATCTAGGATATCCAGCATAGTTCTAAGAGTTCTGCCATTATCGTGCCGCTCGAGACCCTTAACATTTTCACCAAGAATTACTTTCGGCTTAATTTCTTTTACCGCTCTAGCGTATTCAAAGAATAAAGTTCCTCTTGTGTCTTCAAACCCCATTCGCTTGCCAGCATAACTAAATGCCTGACAAGGAAAGCCCCCAGCCACAACATCGGCTTTAATTTTTTTGAAGTCTACATTTGCAATATCATCGTCAACAACATTCCACTTGGGGCGATTCTGCTTTAAGGTTTTTACAGCTTTTTTATCTATTTCTACAAGCAAATTACACTCGAGACCCGCATTCTCCATCCCCAATGCAAGGCCACCCGCGCCAGCGAATAGCTCAACAACGGTGTAATCTGACTTCTTCCTTGCTTTTAAGACTTTGTAGCCGACATCCCCGCTGCCACTATTTTTGGCTAAAAGTCTATCCAGCTCTTTCTTATCAAAATATCGATGCCCATTACTGGCTCTATGCGCTTTGATTAGCCCCTTCTTTTCCCAGCGACGAATAGTATCAAGAGAAACATCAAGCTTTTCGCTTGCATCTGAAATTGAGATGTGTGAAGAAGTAAATTCCATTTTATAACCTTTGCCTATGCATTGGTTACTATATTACATTCTTTTTAAAATGGATGTAAATCCTAAATAATTTTCTTTGCTGAATTCTTAACGGCTTCAGTGATTGGCAGGTTCCATTTATTTTCAGGGGGCTTCATTTTGCGATGCTGCAGGAACTGTTCCCAAGTTAATTCATAAATCGAATCTAGTGTGTAGTCTTTGTTAAATCGCACAAGAACTAAGTATTCAAAATAAACCTTGCCATCATCTTCAATTGGAAGACTTGCAAATACGCCCGTTCCATTTCCAGAGGTTGCTTTAATTGCATATCTTTCGCCTTTTTGACTTGTGGCGTCTATGTTCTTAGTGCTTTTAAGGTTCAGCTGTAATTGAGGTAATTTGGGATTCGATTTATAAGCATTGGCGGCTAAGTATTCGCCTAGCTCACCAATAAGGTTATTGGTTCTAATAATTCCCCTCGCCTTTAGTTCTTTCAGAATCAATGGATATAGTTCAATAAGCTCTGAATCTGTAAGGGCGGAAAGTGGGATGTTAGCCATAAATTGATTCTAATCTTCTGTAGCCACTGGTTATGGATGTCGCTTAAAACGACATTACTAGCCAGGGGGCTCACTTAATGAGCCTGCCCCGTCCTATTCTCCTTCTATAGACCCCTTTTTAGGAGAAGCCCATGAAATATCTACTCACCATTTTTTTACTCGCTCAAGCAGCTTTATATGCCCAAAAGAGCTTTGCCCAAGTCACGAATTTAGACAATTCGCCCTACAACATGCAAAACAGCCAATACAACATGGATAACTCGCCATACAACATGCGCAATAGTCCATACAACATGGATAACAGCCAATACAACATAAGCTCTAAGAATGGTGTTTATGACAACTCGGGCAATAGGATTGGCTACGAAGTTAAGGCACCCAGCGGTGTAACCAACTATTTTGATAATTCAGGCAATCGAATTGGCTATACGCCCTCCAAGAGGTAGCCCCATGCTATCTAGTGCAATCATTATTAGCCTTTTATTGCCCTTGCAAATTTCTAACAAGAACCCGAGATTTGAACTTTTTATAGTTCAAGCAACCATTGATGCTGCGGTAATTGCTGGACTCCCAGCATCGAAAGCTGCGAAAAAGTATGTATTACAAGCTCAAAAGCCTGATTTCTTGATGGCTGAAGGGCATCTAGTATCCGAACCAGTTGGCTGGAGAAGGCTTTACTTTAGAAAACTATTTTCCTAAATTAATCCTCGACCTGCAGTTCTCTAATTCGCCTTCTAAAAACCTTGTCTAATTTTTCTAATTTATCCGCCAACCAAGCGAACTGATTATCCCAATCTGCCTCGTCCATTATGTCGGCATCATCTTTTGTAATGCCAATGATTGATTGAATCTTTTGCGGCAACTCATTCCAAGTTAGCGGACTACCAAACTCTCTTTCTATCTCATCTTTTTGGGCATATAAAGCATTGAATCCAGCCTTGTTCTTTTCGCCAATATTTAAATCGGCAGAGATATTTTCAGCAAGCGTGTTCACCCTTGCACATAGCCAATAATTACTTCTGCCAATTGCTAAATTTGTCCAATGCTGCGGAAGAGGCTTTTGAAGCCTTAAAGAGCTGCCATGCTCTTTTACATACTCTCTAAATGCAGTCCAGTAAGCCAATTGCTGTTGCTTTGCCCCAGACAGCTCACCACTATGTTGCGCCGTTTCTCTAATATTTTTAGACCATGCATTTGGCTGAGAGATTATTTTGAATTGGGGTGCAGGTGCAGAATCACCAATTCGAAGCAGCTCTATCTCAATACCAAAAAAACTAAACCCCTCATCTGTTGCTTCATTGAGCCAGTCTAGTGCAGCCCTATGCTCATCAGTGAAACGAGAGGCAATCCAAATAATTGTTTTAACATTTAATCCTGCGCCATAAGTGAGGATTTGTCCCAAGTGCGAATGATTTGTTTTTTCTAATTGATTTTCTATCAACACTGTTGCTTGTGTATAAGCATCCTTGCATAACAAATCTGCTCTAAATGGACCCACGAACTGCTCTGTAGCAATGGCCTCTAAATCCATTCCAAGAACTTCGCTTAACGCATCTAAGTTCTCTTGTTTAGAAAGCCAAGGCGTAAAGTCAGTAGCTTCATTGCTCCATACTGATCGCAAATCCACTTTTTCAATTTTGCCAAGCGTTGCCATAAGACTCCTAATATTTCTTGATAGTTAATTTGATTCTACGCTGTCGTTTAAAACGACAACTCTAGGTACTGACATATAGCAAATCAAATAGATTCTCCAATTGCTTATTAGTTCCACGCACTCCATCTATTACCTTTTTTGCCCAATCAAAATATTCTTGTTTTCTTTGCTCATCCCAGTTGTGAGGTGGCGCAGCCTTCATATCTCGTAGGTTCGCTATCTTGTCCGCTAATTTGACCAGCTTAGCTTCAGGGCTAGCGTGAGGGGCATGCTCAATTTGCTGTAATTTTCGAACGGCCTTATCAAGATTTTTATCGTCAGTTACTTCTAATACGATAGAAGTAATTTTTTCACCAAACTGCTCTCTTAGCTCTTCGGCTGTTGTCTTGGTATCTTCAATAGTGTCATGCAAGATTGCTGCGCAGAGCACATTGATATCCGTTACCCCACCTTCATTAGCCAATATGCTCGCCAATGCAATAGGGTGATTGATATAAGGGGAGGCTTCTAAATCTTTTCTGCGTTGATTCTTATGCTTCTCAGCAGCAAAGGCAATTGCCTTGATTAATTCTGCACTCATCTCATACGCCCTTTGGTTGATGAATTCGCTTTACAATCTCTTCAAATTGTTCTTTAGTAATTTTGACACCTTTGCCCCAAGCCTCATAGGGATCAAATTCTCTTGGGGGCAATACATCCCATGCAGCGCAAGGATAGATGACGCTAGTTGATGCTCCAGTAGTGCTCACTGGGATGCCTTGCACATCATAAAACTTCATATCAGGTAGATACTTCATTAGCTCCTAATGATATAAATTCATTGCCTTATCCAGCTCAGTCTTTACCTTATTGCGTAATGCTGGGGGCGATATAACCTCTACTTCAGAGCCTTGCCTGAGAATATCTAATAGTAACTCTCGCTCATCGCTATAAGGAATGCTTAAAAGATATGATCCATCTTCTTGCGCTTCACCTTTTTGATCGGGATGCCAAACTTCTTTTGACACCCACCTTGCTTTAAAGGGGCTAAATTTCAACTTGGCTATTTGATGTTTAGTGCCTGCAAAGATTCCATAACCTGATTCCAGCTCAGCCTTTAAATCCACCTCTTCAATAGACACTGCAGGCTTATCTAATGCTTGCACTTCTTCCATCGCATCTAATGAAAATGTTCTCAGTTCATCCTTGCTATGACAAAAAGCATCTAAATACCAATTGTCTTTGTAATACACCAAACGCTGCGGCGAAACTTCTCGCTCAGTTACTTTTCCATCTTGCCTGCCATAGTGTTTGATATGTAAACGCTTTCTAGCTAGCAGGGCATGGGCAACCAATTGAAAGAACTTGGTAGAAGTAACCCGCTTAGCTAGCGATGCCACACGAATTCTTTTTGAAACTTCTTTAGCTGAATAGTCGCCTTTCTCAAGTAATCGCTCTAAACGCTCTCGAATCGGATTGATTTGTGAGCCAAGCAGTCCCTCGGGTTCAATACCTTTTAGCAACTCAATCACTGACAACAATGCATGAATCTCAATTTCATTGAGCCAAAGGCCGGGCAGTGCTGTGCTTACTTTGCCGGGAATACTTTTGAGAACATAACCGCCAAGATCAGCGTCCCACTCAATCGGCGCGCCAAGACGATCACGCATGTATTCCAAGTCACGCCTAAAGGTAGCTCTTGATATTTCTAACTCTTTTAAAAATTGCTCAGTTGTGACCATTTGCCGATCACTTAAGAGTTGTTGAATCTTATAAAAACGCTCGGTTCGATCCATGGCAATCCCAGAAAAACCACATTAATTTAATAATTTCATTTTCTATAAGCATAGTCTCATGGGATGACTCTGGCTCATATCAACAATGAAACCTCTTATTACTAACTAAGGGGTTTATATGAAACGACTGGCTATCTATACAGTGAGTGCAATGTCTGCACTAACTATTGGCACTGCTAATGCTCAATCATTCGAAGGGTTCTATGGTCAAGTTGGCGTCGGCTATGAAAGTGTTGCTCCGAGTTTTTCTAATAGCAATGTGACTGTAGTCGGCGTAGGTACTGCCCCAATCAATACTTCAATCAGCAATTCCAATGGCTTTACTGGTGTTGTGACAGTGGGCTATATGGCAGAAATCACCAAAGACTTCTTGCTTGGACTTGGCGCTGAGTATTCTCCAATTGCAGGACAAAAGGCTAACTACTCAGGCAGCGTTCTTGGAACATCACTAGGTAATGGTCAATATAACAAAGAGAATTCATACAACATCTTCTTATCTCCAGCTACCCCAATTGGTAAAGATGGATTGCTCTATGGCAAGGTGGGTTATACAGGCGCAACTATTAAAGATACTTTTGGATCAAGCTCAACTAACACGAACTACTCAGGCTACTCATTGGGATTGGGCTATAAGCAAATCATCCAAGGTGGTTTATATGGATTTGGAGAGTTCAATTACATGAGCTATGGCAATCAGACATCTAACTCTAGTGGAACTGTTGCAGGCTATACAGTCACCTCAACCATGACTACTAACGCCAATGCATATAACTTGCTAGTTGGACTAGGTTATAAGTTTTAATTAAAAGTGATTTGCCACTAACTGGTAAGAGTGGCAGAATTAAGTGTGTCGTTGAAGCGAGCTGTGTCACCTTCAACCTTAAGCTAGCAGTGTCAATAGTCGTGCTGGCGACACCAAGTTATTTGTATGAATTTGGCGGGAAGCGAGTCGCCTTCCCATACTCCAACAGCGTAGATAGTCGTGTTGGAGCCAATACTTTCTAATGAGTCTCACCTGATGAGCCAACCCCTTAATAAAATTATTATTGTTATGAGGCTCACTTCTATGGGGCGCTGGCCGGTGGAGGGAGATGCACCCTCGTCAGGTTAATAGCCTGAAGTCGTCTGGATTGCTTCGGACCTGACCAGCGCCCCACCCACTCCTTAGCTGTCGTTTTAAAAGACAGCGCAAGAATACGGGATCAAAATTAATAAAAAGAAAACCCCGCAGGGCAATCTGGAAAGCTCACATTAAAGTAAGACTCGCTCCAGCCGTTTGCGGGGTATGCAAATATTAGCAAAGAATTTGGGTATAGGCCCAACTACTTAAATCAAGTAAGGCATTTATTCCAGTCACTCATGCAAGATTGATGAATTCAGATAAACCTGAGAAGATGCGTAGATGCCCCATAGTGATTACATAGTATTTGTTGATGAAAGTGGAGATCACAGCCTTTTATCTATAGATGCCGACTACCCAGTATTTGTTCTATGCTTTTGCATTTTTCATAAAGAGCATTACGCCGAACAAGTAGTTCCTGAGATTAAGAAGCTAAAGCTCAATACTTTTGGGCATGACTTAGTCATTCTTCATGAAAGTGATATTAGAAGAAAGCGTGGAATATTTTCTCAGTTGAATAAAGAGCGAAGAGAGTCTTTTCTTAACTCACTCACTGGTTTAATTGAATCCTTTGATTTCACATTGATTGCTGTCGTAATTGACAAATACAAGCATCAAGAAAAATATAGTAGGCCTGAACATCCATACCATTTAGCCCTTCAATTTGGTTTAGAGCGCCTCTACTCTTTTTTAAGAATCAAGGAGGAGCTAGATAATCCTATCCATGTTATTTGTGAAGCTCGAGGCAAAAGGGAAGATAACGAACTAGAGCTAGCATTTAGAAGGATTTGCGGTGGTTCAAATCGTTCGAGCAAATCTTACAATTTCAACATCTTCTTTGCTGATAAAAAGTCGAATTCCGAGGGGCTACAAATTGCAGACCTTGTGGCTCGACCCATTGGGCTTTCTGTTTTAAAGCCTGATCAACCTAATAGGGCTTATGAAATACTTGAGGACAAGTTCTTTGCTGGACATCATGGTGTTATCAATGGGAATGGTAGAAAAGTTTTTCCTTAGCCCAAAAAGCAGAAGAGCCCCTAAGTTGTCTTAGGAGCTCAACGCCGGCCGAGTAGTCTCAACCCATTTGTTACAAAGATAGCATAGAAAATAATACTTCCTCTAATGTGGGATAAAAATACAACGCATTTCTAATTCCACCCTCGTTTAATGTCGTTTAAAACGACATCGCATAAGCAGGCGGTGGTTTTCTAAGCCAGTAAGACTACTTTAGAACAGCTTAAGAAATTATTTTTTACTGTTGGAATTCTTGAGAGCGTGTCGCACTATGTGTCGCACCGAAAAAAGGCCGTAGCTCTCAGAGCCATATATCATAAGGGTTTGCCGTCGCACAGGATTTTTTCAATCCTCTGCTCTACCGACTGAGCTACCAGGCCAAGACTTGGAATTATAACGAATTGGGTTGGATCATCCTCAAATTTGCTTAGTACCCCGTGATTTCTAGGTTTTGTGGTACTTGCCCTTATTAGGCGGTCACCTAGCTCTCGCCCTTATTGCGTGAGGTATCTATTCCCAAGGCCTTCAGTTTGCGGTACAAATGGGTTCGCTCTAGACCTGTGTACTCTGAAATCTTGGTCATACTGCCGCCCATGATTTGCATTTGATGTTCAAAATACGCCTTCTCAAACAAATCTCTTGCCTCCCTCAAAGGAAGATCAAAGTACGTTTTTGCAATTCCACTGATGTATTCACCCTCAGTAGGTGGGGCAACCAACTCGGTTGTTGTTTGCTTTGGTGCGATAACGGAGCTAGCACTCGACTGAACGGCTCTAACCTGTTCTGGCTCTACATATTTAGGAGAGCTCTCCAGGGCTTTACTAACCGTCTTTAAAAGCTTTTGTAGAGCAATCGGTTTTTCTAAAAAATTGAGTGCGCCAATACGCGTGGCCTCAACTGCAGTGTCAATCGTTGCGTGCCCAGACATCATTACTACTGGCATCGTGAGCTGGCCAGTATTGGACCACTCCTTTAATAAGGTAATACCATCGGTATCGGGCATCCAAATATCTAATAAGACTAAATCGGGGCGCATTTGTTCGCGAATAGTGCGTGCCTGTACAGCGCTTTCTGCAGCGTACACAGTATGGCCTTCATCCGTGAGAATCTCATTGAGAAGCTCACGAATTCCCATCTCGTCATCAACAACCAAAATACTAGCCATGCTTATGCTGCCTCTTTTGCTAGATTCATAAACAATATTGACACTTTCGCACCAACCACTTCTTCACCCTGCATACGGTTCCGAATTTCAATTTTGGCCGAGTGATCATCAATAATTTTCTTAACTACTGCCAAACCCAGACCTGTGCCTTTGCTCTTTGTTGTTACGTAAGGCTCAAAGGCTCTTGCCAATATCTTAGCTGGAAATCCAACCCCACTATCACTTATTGTTAATCGCACAGCATTTTGAGCTACGCCATTGTGTTCGCCATAAGGGACTAATTCTGTCTTAACCTCTACCGGACTATTGGGGCGAGGCCCCTCAAGAGTGGCATCTTGAGCATTTTGTAGCAAGTTATGGATTACCTGTCTTAGTTGTGTGGGATCCCCCATGATCTCTGGGCAATGAGGATCTAACTGAGTGCGCAATGGACTGCCCTCGTATAGACCCAAAATTTCTGAGGTGAGCGTGTTGATGGAAACAGGCTTGAGTTGTGGAGTTGGCGTCTTCGCAAAATCCCTAAAGTCATTCACCATTTCTTTCATGGCTTGTACCTGACCAATGATGGTTTCGGTGCTGCGATTAATCATTTCCTCTTGCTCTTGGCTCAGCTTACCCGCAAGCTTATGCTGCAATCTTTCCGCAGAGAGCTGAATGGGCGTTAGAGGGTTTTTAATTTCATGAGCAAGACGTCTAGCAACTTCACTCCAAGCGATAGATCTTTGTGCGCTCACCACATCAGTAATGTCATCAAAAACAACCATACGTAAATCGCCAGTCAGCTCTGTACCGCGCACAAACAGAGTTACCCCCAATTCATTTTCAAATTCATTTGTAGTGTGTAGTTGAATTTGTTTTTGCCACACCGGCGCATTAGTCGGCGCGGTCTTTTGTTCTACATCTCCCTCGCCCAGGACTGCGAGCTTCATAGTAGAAAAGCCTTCTTTGATTGCCCCCTCAAACTCCAATAGAGCTGGTCTGCTGCCGAGGGGCTTTCCATCGAGTAGGGTAAGGTCTTGACCAAAAATACGATCTGCGCCCGCATTGCTAGAAACAACGTTGTAGTTTTTATCAAAAATGCATACGCCTGCCGTGAGGCTTCCCAATACGCGCTCTAAGAATGCTTTGGATTCTTGCAAAGAAGTTCGGGTGTCGGCCAACTGCCTAGTCATGACATTAAATTGCCGTGTAAGCATGCCAAGTTCATCGCCAGTATCGAGCTCAGGCTTGGGAGATAAATCTCCCTGTGCAACTGCCTGGGTGCCTCTCAGAAGCATTAGAAGGGGGCGTGCAAGCTGCCTACCCAACATCAAAGCCAAAGTAATGGCCACAAATACTGCAAAGAAAAGGGTAAGGGTTAAGGTTCCCACAAACATCTTGCGAAGGCCGGTACGCCCCAACGCTTTTTCTTGATATTCACTGTATGCAGACTCCACAGCAAAAATGTTTTTTGCCAACGGGGTAGGTATATAGCGCACTAGTTGTAAAAAATATTTGTCTTCGATCTCTTTGCCAGATTCTAATTTGTTGTGAATCAATTTTTTTCTTATAACGGGAACAATTGCCCTGACTCGATAACCGCGTTGGCCACCTTCTACTTCAATTTGGTCTAAAAAGGTCACTCCTTTCTTGCTAAATGCTTCTGCAATCACATCGGCGCTGGGCGCAGGAAAGTATTTTTTAGGCTTTAGCTCGCTAGTGAAAATCAAATTGCGCTGCATATTGAAGAGACTAACCTCTTGAATGCCAAATTGATTGCGAATTTTCATTACTGATGCAGCTACCTGCTCAGTAGTTGTGCCCGATGGAACTTGGACAATCTGCTCGGCGATGAAATTACCCTCGCCCAAAATTTCTTCTTGGGCCACTCGCAAAGTAACGCGCCCCAACTCTAAGCCCGAGTTCAGGGCTGTCTCCACTTTGACGTCAAACCAAGTCTCAATACTACGCGACACAAACTGTAATGAAACGCCATACAAAATTAAGCCCGGAACAATTCCGACTAAAGCAAAAATCATTGCTAACTTTGCAATCAAGCGCGTGCCAAAGTGCCCGCGATACCATCGCACGGCGATAACAGCCACCAAAATCAAAATAACCAGAGTTAAGCAAACCCCAATCACTACATTCGCGGCATAGAGCCAAATGAAGTAATTATCAAAAAATTCTGTATTGGATGAGGCAATCGCCAATAAAACTAAAAGTAATAAAGCAAAGGCGCCAATCACGCCTATCGTGATTGGAATTATTTTTTTACTCCAAGCCTTGGATGTAAAAAAGCCCGGGTCTAGCATGGCTGCTATCGATCTCATCGCTTAATTAAATTAGGGCCATTAGGAGAAAATAGGAAGCGATACCAATCGCTTGATACATTCCATTCGCGGTTATTGAGTGCGTTTACTTGAAATGGTTTTGGTAGCTTACTGAGATCTAAGCTCATTCGCATGCTGGCCGTATACGATTTACTGGAATCTAGTTGAGTGCCGTCAATGACTCGCCACCCACCAATACTCCCCACCGCCTGCAATGCCTCAGACATAGTTTTGGCAGAAAAGGTAAAGCCCTCTGAAGCAATTCGGTACTGCTGTGTCAATGGCTGATAAGAAAGCCGCGTCTGCCTTTGCACAAGCACAGACTTTTCATCAAACCAATACCAACGCGATCGCATTAAATCAAACTCCGTTTGGAAATAGAGGACGACGCCTTTTTGTACTGCGTCTTCCAGTCCGGGAGATAGCTCGATCTGAAAAGCTGCATTGAGAAGCCAGTCGTTATCCACCTTCTCCAACTCAAAGGATTTGATCTTGATTCCTTCGGCGCTAACGGTGGTTGAAAAAATACCCAACACCATCAAGAACAAAAAGAGGAATTGTTTAATTCTTCGGCTCATGGCCCATTTTTCTTAAACAAAGCATAGTAAAAACCGTCGTTTAGCTCACCAGGCAAAATCTGGCCCGGAGCGGCTAATCGTACCGCATTGGAGTGCTGCTCAGCAAACCAAAAAGCCTGCTCCTCGCCCTCCTCTGGAAATATTGAGCAAGTGACGTACAAAAGGGTGCCCTCCACTTGGAGCATCTTCCACGCCTGATTCAAAATGGCTCGCTGCCTTTCTTGCAAAGCCCTGATATCTGCTTCACGCCTTAAAAATGAAATATCAGGATGTCGCGACACTATTCCAGAAGCTGAGCAGGGTGCATCAAGAAGAATTTTGTCAAAAAGAACGCCATCCCACCAAGCCGCCTTGGAAGCATCGCCGCGTAACACGCGGACTTTGTCAGACTGCAAACGAAGTCGGTCTAGGTTGCCGCCAATTTTTCCAATGCGCTCACCGTCTAGCTCTAAAGCGCGCATTGAACAATCTGCAAGCTCCAATAGATGCGCCGTTTTTCCACCGGGAGCCGCACAGGCATCCAACACTAACTCTCCCGCCTGGGGATTTAATAAGATCGCAGCCAGCTGTGCACCTGCGTCTTGCACAGACACAGCGCCAGTATAAAAACCAGGCAAGTCCGATACGGGAACTGCCTCAGGCAACAAGAGAGCGGCGGGCAATTGAACCCCAGCCAATGTATCTATTGGTTTTGATGAAATGCCAGCCTCGGATAATAAGGATCGATATTGCTCACGCGTATATTGCTTTTGATTTACACGCAGAATTAATGGTGCACGCTTGGCTTGTTGAAACAAAATCGATTGCCATGCTTTAGAGTAATTGCGCTTGAGGTTTGCTCGCCACCAAGCAGGTACGTACATTGGAATTGGATCGGGCGGAAAATGCTTCTCGCCCTCTGGCGGCTGCACTACAAGGCTTACCTTGCGTAATACCGCATTCACTAAACCTTTGGCATACATGGTTTCGTCATATTCGCCACAGGCTTTCACTGCCTGATCCACAATCGTATGAGCTGGATAGCCCTTGCTCTCGGCTGGATCTTGCAAAAATAAGGCAATCGCAACGCTGAGCAAATGATCCACCTCAAGAGGCGGAGTCTTTGGAATAAATTGCTTAATGAATTCATGGGAGCGTACCCATTTGCGGAGCGCATCAAAACTCAGGCTCTGCACGATCGGGCGCTCATGGGCCTCCAGTTGATCCAGAACCTCTGTAAGCGATCTTCCGCTCATGACCTCGCTGACCGCTTGTGCGGCAATCGTGATTGCTTCCGAGAGCGGGAGACTGCGTGGTGTTTTTTGATCAGTCAAATTAATTTACTCCGGGATATACCCCGTTTTTAGCCATGCTCATTAAGCGTGCCACCCGCTCTTCAGTAGGTGGATGGGTTGAAAATAGTTGCGCAAGGCCGCCGGCACTTAAGGGGTTGAGAATCATCATCTGCGCTGTTTCAGGATGTTGTTCAACCGCTTGAAACGGGATGCCTTGTGCGTAGTTGTGAATTTTTTCTAATGCCTGCGCTAGCGCCTCAGGATCAGCGCTTATTTCTGCACCACCGCGATCTGCCTCGTATTCTCTTGCGCGAGAAATACTCATTTGAATCAGGCTTGCTGCGATCGGGGCCAAAATTGCCACCATCAAGCTAGCTATCGGATTGTTTGGTCTACCCTCAGAATCGCGCCCACCAAAGAACATGGCAAAGTTAGCCAATGCTGAAATGGCTCCCGCCATAGTGGCGGCGATAGTCGAAATCAAAATATCACGATGGCGAACGTGGGCAAGCTCATGTGCCATCACGCCGCGCAGTTCGCGCTTCGAGAGAATTTTCAGAATGCCTGTTGTTGCGGCAACCGATGCATTGTCTGGATTGCGTCCTGTTGCGAAAGCATTAGGAGCATCTTCATTAATTAAAAATACTTTAGGCATCGGCAAGCCAGCCTTCTCCGACAACTCTTTAACGAGTCCGTAAAACTGGGGGGCAGATCTTTCATCAACCTGCTGTGCATTAGTCATCTTCAACACCATGGTGTCGGAAAACCAATAACTGAAAAAATTCATTCCAATGGCCAGTACTAGGGCCATCAACATGCCCTGTTCACCACCCAACATACCGCCAACCACAATAAAGAGTGCAGTAATTGCTGCCATCAAAACAGCAGTCTTTGCAAAATTAAACATTTCTACTCCTTTGTTTTAAAGCGCAACAATTTTTCACCAACACCAATCGGCTGCAAGCACGTTTTGGCATCTATTTTTTTACCGCCCGGTTTTTGCATCTCTAAGACCTCAAGCACCCCTTCACCACACTGTATATATGCGCCCTTATTACCAAACCCAAGGACCTCGCCTACAGTACCGGTGGCGATGACAGCCTTAGGGTCTGCAAGCCTTGAATCCCAAAACTTCACAGCCAGTCCATTGAGATTGCTGCTTGCCCCCGGGAAGGGATTAAAGGCCCGAATACGTTGATCGATTTCTTTGGCGCTAAGGGCCCAATCGATCTCAGCCTCACTCTTCAGTATTTTTTCAGCGTAAGTAATGCCGTCTTTTTCTTGGGGTACTCGAGATAAATTTTTGTCTTGCTCTAAAGCATTTAAAACATCTACTATCGATTTTGAGCCAAGCTCTGCTAAGCGATCATGCAAGCTTGCGCTCGTTTCATCACGAGCAATTTCAAGTTCCGCGACTAAAACAGTGTCTCCGGTATCCAAACCAGCATCCATTTGCATAATGCAAACCCCCGTTTTGGGATCGCCAGATTCAATTGCTCGCTGAATTGGCGCTGCACCACGCCAACGGGGCAATAGAGAAGCATGAATATTAAAGCTGCCGTGTCTTCCCGCTCTCTCGCTAATATCCAAGACCTCTTGGGGCAAGATCAAACCATAGGCAACTACCACCATGACATCAAAGTCTATAGAGGATAAACGCTCATTAGCGGCTGCAGCTTGAGCCTGCTTTTGCGGATCAGTGCTGGTAATTCGCAATGTCTCTGGTTGCAGCACAGGAATATTTTTTTGCAAAGCAAACTCTTTAACTGGGCTTGCCTGAAGGTGCATACCTCTGCCGGCACGGCGATCAGGCTGCGTTAAAGCCAAAACAATTTCATGACCAGCATCGTAAATTGCGCGCATCGCTTGCGCAGCAAACTCAGGAGTTCCAGCAAAGACAATTTTCATTGGTGCGCTTAGCGCTGACCTACTAATTCTTTAGCGCGCTTCTTCATTTTTTGTGAAATACGAGTTCTTTTGAGTATGGATAAATACTCCACAAACACCTTGCCTTGCAAATGGTCTAACTCGTGCTGCAAACAAACTGCCAATAAACCATCGGCCTCTATTTCAAATTCTTTACCCTCAACATCCAATGCCTTCACTCGAATCTCGGATGGCCTCTCGACTTCGTCATAAAACTCTGGAACAGATAAACAACCTTCGCGCCAAGATTTTGTTTCAGAGCTTGCCCAAACAATTTCTGGGTTGATAAAAACCATCAATTCATTTTGTTCATCAGACACATCAATCACCACAATGCGCTCATGAATATCGACCTGCGTCGCAGCCAAGCCAACGCCGGGAGCGTCATACATAGTGTCTGCCATATCGGCGACAATTTTTTTAATGCGAGCGTCCACTTGCTCCACTGGTTTAGCAACCTTGTGCAAGCGCGGGTCTGGGTAACAAAGGACGGATAACAAAGCCATATAAGAATTATCCAACAGAGCTATCAGTCTGTCCTGATTGCCGCAATTCCCCCAAAGAACAAAATTGATTTATGCAAACTTCGCCGACACCCAATTCCATTCTCCAAGTCAACTGCCAGAGCCCCCATTACCCAAATCGCCTCCATGATTTATATGATCCCCCAGGGTCTCTTTATATCCATGGGGACATTCACCTTCTGAAGAGACCTATGATTGCGATCGTAGGCTCAAGAAACGCCAGCCCTGAAGGTTTAAAAAATGCATGCCTGTTTGCCCAAGCGCTATCGAAAGCGGGCGCCTTGATCGTTTCTGGCCTAGCAAAAGGGGTTGACAGTGCTGCCCATAGGTCTGCCATTGGGCTTGGGCCCAATCACTGCACTGCGGCAATATTAGGAACCGGCATAGATGTTGTCTACCCCCGGCAAAATATCGAACTATCTAGGGCCATCAGCCAGCAGGGCGTATTGGTGTCTGAGTTCCCTCTGGGGTCAGGGCCTAAGGCATGGCACTTTCCTAGAAGAAATCGCATCATTGCCGCTTTAGCGCTTGGCGTCGTTGTAATAGAGGCGGCTGAAAAGTCGGGCTCCCTTATCACTGCTCGCCTGGCCGCAGACCTTGGAAGAGAGGTTTTTGCCCTTCCTGGGCCCATCCACAGCGCAAATTCTGCCGGCTGCCATCTACTTATTCAGCAAGGTGCAAAACTAGCCTTTAGGCCAGATGATGTTCTTGAAGAGCTTTGTTTTTAATTAAAAACTGTCTTTAAATGACTTAAAGGGGGTTTGAACCCAAAACCGGGGTGTATAGGGCCGTCCAAAAGTGGCCAAAAATAGCGGTTTTTGGACTTTTCCCAATTTATCGGTTAATAATAAAAAAGGGTACGCAATTGGCCAAGTCCGATTTTGGTTTAAATTGGCCATCCGTTTTACCAAAAAAACATCATTTCTAGCTCAAATTTAGGCATAACGCGTGGCAACTAAAGCAACTACCAAAAAAAGCAGCCCAAAGACTACCGCTGGGGACCACCCTAAGGCACTTATCATTGCAGAGAAGCCTTCTGTTGCTAATGACATTGCTAAGGCCTTGGGTGGCTTTACAAAGTATGAAGATTATTTTGAGAGCGATGAATTCCTGATCTCTTCTGCGGTTGGCCATTTATTGGAAATTGCCGCCCCCGAAGAATTTGACGTAAAGCGTGGCAAATGGTCATTCGCCAACTTGCCAGTGGTGCCCCCTTATTTTGATTTACGTCCGATTGCAAAAACTGAGTCTCGACTCAAGGTTTTACAAAAGCTCATTAAGCGCAAAGATGTTACCGCCCTCATTAATGCTTGTGACGCAGGACGTGAGGGGGAATTAATTTTCCGCTTGATTGCGCAACACGCAAAGGCGTCGCAATCTATTCAGCGCTTATGGTTGCAATCGATGACTCCAGCCGCCATTCGCGAAGGTTTTACCAATTTACGCAGCGATGAAGATATGAAGCCCCTTGCTGATGCAGCTCGTTGTCGCTCAGAGGCAGACTGGTTGGTCGGCATCAATGGCACCCGCGCAATGACTGCCTTTAATAGTAAGAGCGGCGGCTTCTTCTTAACGACAGTGGGTCGCGTACAAACCCCAACACTTTCTATTGTGGTCGAGCGGGAAGAGCTCATTCGTAAGTTCATCTCTAAAGATTACTGGGAAGTGAAGGCTGAATTTATCGCTGCTGCTGGCGTATACGAAGGTCGCTGGTTTGACCCGAAATTTAAAAAGGATGTTGCAGAGCCAGATGCGCGCGAGAACCGCTTATGGAGTGAAGCCGCAGCTCAAAGTATTGTGGCTGCATGCCGAGGCAAAAAAGCAAATGTCACTGAAGAAGCTAAGCCCGCTACACAGCTTGCTCCTCAACTATTTGATTTAACCAGCTTGCAACGCGAGGCAAACGCGCGTTTTGGATTCTCTGCAAAAAATACATTGGGTCTTGCACAGGCTTTGTATGAGCGCCACAAAGTATTAACCTATCCACGTACCGACGCAAAAGCGCTTCCCGAAGACTACCTCGATACCGTTAAACAAACCATGGAAAACCTTGCCGAGTATTCGCAAGACTATCGTGCTTTTGCTAAACAAATTTTGAAGGGTGACCCGAAGGATCCTAAGGTCAAGTCTGGTTATGGTTGGGTAAAACCAAACAAACGAATTTTTGATAACTCTAAAATTTCTGATCACTTTGCAATCATTCCAACATTAGAAACACCTAAGACTTTAAGCGAGCCCGAAGCCAAGCTCTACGACTTGGTTGTGCGTCGCTTCTTAGCCGTGTTTTATCCTGCCGCAGAGTTCCGCGTGACCACACGCATTACCGAGGCGTCCGGACACCACTTTAAAACCGAAGGTCGTGTGCTTGTAAACCCTGGTTGGCTAACGGTTTATGGCAAATCCAATCAAGCAGACGATGAGCTCGTCCCGGTTCAAGAGGGTGAGGCAGTGCAAACTGAATCTATTGCAGCCGTGCCATTGAAAACCAAGCCTCCAGCACGCTACACAGAAGCAACCTTGCTCTCCGCAATGGAAAGCGCGGGTAAGTGGGTTGATGATGATGACATGCGCGAAGCGATGGCCGAAAAGGGATTGGGTACGCCAGCAACTCGAGCCGCCATTATCGAAGGTCTGCTCGCTGAAAAATACATGGTGCGAGAAGCTCGTGAGTTGATTCCAACAGCTAAAGCGTTCCAATTGATGACTTTGTTGCGCGGCTTAGATGTCGAAGAGTTAACCCGCCCAGATCTCACCGGCAGTTGGGAGAACAAACTTTCTCTCATCGAGCAGGGCAAGATGAATCGCGATACTTTCATGCAAGAGATCGCGCAAATGACTCAACGTATCGTCAAGCGCGCTAAAGAATACGATAGCGATACCATTCCAGGCGACTACGCCACCATGACCACGCCATGCCCTCACTGTAAGGGTCCGGTAAAAGAAAACTATCGTCGTTTTGCCTGTGAAAAGTGCGGCTTTACGATCAGCAAAACACCTGGTGGACGCGCATTTGAATACCCTGAAGTTGAAGAGTTGTTGCGAGAAAAAACTATCGGGCCACTGCAAGGCTTCCGCAGCAAAATGGGGCGCCCATTTGCAGCGATTATTAAGCTAAGCGAAATTCCGGAAGACGATAAAGATTATCCGAACGCAGGCTTCAAGCTCGAATTTGATTTTGGTAATACGCAAGATGATGAAACTGAAGCGGTTGATTTCACTGGCCGTTTAGCGCTAGGTGTTTGTCCAAAATGTTCAGGCGCAGTATATGAAGATGGAATGCGTTACGTTTGCGAAAACAATACTGGCCCAAATAAGTCATGCGATTTCAAAACCGGAAAAGTGGTGTTGCAACAAGAGGTGTCACCAGAACAGGTTCAGAAATTGCTGAAAGAGGGTAAGACGGATCTTTTGACCAACTTTAAGTCAAACCGTACTGGGCGTGGCTTTAAGGCCTATTTAGCGCTAGATTCTGCTGGCAAAATTGGTTTTGAATTTGAGGCCAAAGCACCTAAAGCCGAAGGTGCTGCCCCAGCAAAAAAACGGGCAGGCGCTAGTGCGGCGACTAAGTCTGCAGCGAAACCTAAACGAGCAAGTAAAGCAAAGTCATCCTCTAGCAGTTGAGCTGCAATCAGCTTAGCCGCTAGAGCGGACCACAAAATTCCTCTCGACCCCAAGGCAGTAGCTAAAAATATTCCTGGGCGCTGTGTAAGCGCGCCGATGATTGGCAAACGATCTCCAGCCACACAACGCACACCAACAAAATCTCCAGACTTCATTAATGAAGAAAGATTGCCCTCTTCGTAATCTACTAAGCGCTTAGCTTGCTCACGATTGAAGTCGTCACTGATTTCTCTTGGCGAGAGATCATCCTCACCCTCATCAAAACTAGAACCAACAATCCATTGATAGCTACCATCATCAAGTTGCTTGGCTGGCAAACAATATCCATCTCCAGAGATGCCAACCTGGGGTAGTTTTTTGATCCAAGGGTCATCTTTCCGAACCGTGAAAATACTCAACTGACCACGCACAGGCCTTAAGGGCAACCGAATACCGATACTATTCATAAGATCTTTTGCTTCAATGGCGCATGCCACCACAACTTGATTTGCAGTCACAATCAATTTGTTTGAGACATCAAATAAATGCCACTGATTGCCGAGCTTTTCTAGACGCGCGATGCGCGTATTCCATATATAAGTTAATCGCTGATGTTCTTGTAATAAATCTTTACTTGTTTCATGCAGATTTAAACCGGCGCCACGCGGCAACCAAACACCGCTTTGCTCAATTCCGCAAAACTGTTTAGCCTCTTGAGCATCCATGGCAATAGCCATCTCTTCATCAAGATTCAATGAACGCAGATGCTCTTCTGTTGCAGCACGATCAAAAGTTTTATTTTTTTTGGTCGGCTGAAATATCCCGTGTTGCTGCCACACATTTTTCCAACGTGCCTCTGCTAGTAAAAATGCAAGGTGCGTTAGGCGCAATAAACGAGGGGACCCTTTGCCGATATGTGGATGCGCAATGGCATAAGCATGGCTTGAACAGGCGGTGGCTGGGGAAGGCGCGGCGTCAACAACACAAACGGCTCTACCGCGCTCGAGCAACTCATTTGCAATGGTTGCCCCGCAAATGCCGGCCCCAATCACCACTATTTCATGGTGTTGGGGTTTGGTCATTGATTAGGTCTAGATAAAACGCTTGATATTACTAAAAACTTATGGGGCTTAAGCATTCAAGCGTTGTTCAATCTTGGAACGAGTTTCTTTCATCTCTTTTGGCAAGCGATCACCAAGGTGTTCGAACAATTCTGTGTGCAGCTTAAGCTCATTCTTCCAATCATCAACTCCTACAGTGATAGCTTTGCTGAACTTCTCTACCGAATAGTCCAAACCGCCCCAATGCATATCGTTGTACTCTGGAGTGATGCCGAACGGCGTTTCTTTACCGCTAGCTTTGCCTTCAGCACGATTCAAAATCCAAGAAAGAACGCGCATATTTTCACCGAAACCTGGCCATACAAACTTGCCATTCTCATCTTTGCGGAACCAGTTCACACAGTAGATCTTCGGCAATACTGCGCCTTCAGCTTCGAGCTTCTTGCCAATATTGAGCCAATGTTGGAAGTAGTCGCTCATGTTGTAACCAGCAAACGCAATCATTGCAAATGGATCACGACGTACAACGCCGATTTGTCCTGTAATGGCTGCGGTAGTTTCGGAGCCTAAGGTTGCAGCCATGTAAACGCCTTCAATCCAATCACGTGCCTCGCTAACCAAAGGCACGGTATTTGAACGACGGCCGCCAAACAAGAAGGCATCAATAGGAACGCCTGCTGGATCATCCCAATTTGGATCAACTGCTGGGTTGTTGGTTGCAGCAACAGTGAAGCGTGAATTTGGATGTGCGGCTTTGCGACCAGCGGCTCCATCAGCAGGAGTCCAGTCCTTGCCTTGCCAGTCGATTAAATGCGCCGGCGGAGTTTCTGTCAAGCCCTCCCACCAAACATCACCATCATCGGTCAAACCAACGTTAGTGAAAATCACATCTTGATTTAAAGAATCAATACAGTTTTGGTTGGTTTGACGGTTGGTTCCAGGAGCCACACCGAAGTAACCAGACTCTGGATTGATTGCAAACAAACGGGTTTTGCCTGTGACGGGGTCTTTGCGTGGTTTGATCCAAGCAATGTCATCACCAATGGTAGTAACTTTCCATCCCTCGAATCCTTTTGGAGGAATCATCATGGAGAAGTTGGTTTTGCCACACGCAGATGGGAATGCAGCTGCGATGTGATATTTCTTACCTTCGGGTGAGGTTACGCCTAAGATCAACATATGCTCAGCCAACCAACCTTGATCGCGACCCATATTGGATGCAATGCGCAATGCAAAGCATTTTTTACCCAATAATGCGTTACCGCCGTAGCCAGAACCAAAAGACCAAATCTCACGAGTCTCGGGGTAATGAACAATATATTTGTTTTTATTGTTAGGCCATGCAACATCTTTTTCGCCAGCGGCCAGAGGCTTGCCAACCGTATGAATGCAAGGAACAAACTCGCCATCGGCGCCCAACTGATCAATAACCGCTTTGCCCATGCGGGTCATCAGCTTCATATTGATTGCAACATAAGGGCTATCAGACAACTCAACACCAATGTGTGCAATTGGTGAACCGATTGGGCCCATGGAGAATGGCACTACATACATTGTTCTACCGCGCATGCAGCCATCAAACAATGGGTTCAATGTTGCGCGCATTTCGCTTGGCTCTACCCAGTTATTGGTTGGGCCGGCATCTTCTTTCTTTGCTGAACAGATAAAGGTGCGGTCTTCAACACGCGCCACATCTTCAGGATCAGATAATGCTAAAAATGAGTTTTTACGTTTGGCCGGGTTCAGACGCTTAAAGACCCCCGCGCCTACCAACAACTCGCACAACTCGTCGTACTCAGCCTGAGAACCATCACACCAGCGAATGGCATCTGGTTTGGTCAAGGCGGCAACTTCGGCAACCCACTCAATTAGACGTTTGTTTTTTACGTAAGCAGGCGCATTCACATTAATCTGGCCGCCAGTAGTTGAAGTCATATGTTTCCCTATGAAGGTTGAATTTTTTAATCCGACAATTTTATCATTTTGGGCAAATTTTTACCCCTACCTACACACAGCACAAACCCTTTACTTGCCAATACAGAACTGGCTGAAGATTTTCCCCAAAAGGTCGTCTGGAAGTAGTTTTCCGGTAATTTCACCCAAGCGTCTTTGGGCCAAAGAGAGCTCTTCTGCAAATAATTCCAGCGAATTGTTGCCATTTGCCGCGAATTCTTCCGATTTTTCAATATGTTCGGCCGCACGCTCTATGCAGTCCAAATGTCTTCTACGAGCCAAAATAGCACCCTCCTGGGGTCCAGCCCAGCCCACAAGCTCCAAAATCTTCTGTTTTAGCCCCTCAATTCCCTCTCCAGTTTTGGCGGAAATCAGCAAAGTTTCACTGGATGCAGTTTTTGATGATTCTTGGAGCAAATCAGCCTTATTCACAAGCTCAAGCACAGCGCATTTAGGTGGTAATTCCCTCAAAATCTGGGTTTTTAGGTCGTCCTGTTGGGGGGCCGACTGAGCATCAGTCAAAAAAATCACTACGTCTGCCAAACGAATGGCATCCCAGGATCTTTCAATGCCCTTTGCCTCCACAACATCAGTTGTTTCGCGCAGACCAGCTGTATCAATAATGTGCATGGGCACGCCGTCAATGGTGATGCTTTCTTTAACCCGGTCTCGGGTTGTCCCAGCAATAGGAGTAACAATGGCCACCTCTTCACCGGCCAAGCGATTAAGCAAAGAGCTTTTCCCCACATTGGGTGCTCCAGCCAACACTAGCTGAATGCCGTCACGCAAAATTTTTCCCTGCTTAGCGCCAGCACGTAAAGCCTGTAACTTTTCTTTAACGGCGGTTAAGCGCTGGCGTGCCTGAGCGTTTTCTAGAAACTCAATTTCTTCTTCTGGGAAATCTAAAGTTGACTCAACCAAAATTCTGAGTTGAGTAATTTCTTCAATGAGATTGTTAATGTCATCAGAAAAAGCACCCTGCAAAGAACGCGCTGCACCGCGAACAGCTGCCTCGCTTTGCGCGTCTATTAAATCTGCAATAGCCTCAGCCTGGGTTAAATCAATCTTGTTGTTGAGATAGGCGCGCAGGGTAAATTCGCCAGGCTCCGCAATGACAAGCCCCTCGTCTTTGCCCAACTCAAGACAGCGCTTCATCACTAGCTCAAGAAGTTGTGGTCCACCATGACACTGAAGCTCTAAAACATCTTCACCCGTAAAAGAGGCTGGTCCAACAAAATAAATTGCAATGAGCTGATCAATGGCTTGGCCATTCTCATCACAGAGTGTTAATAAGTTTGCTTGTCTTGGGGAAAGATTTTTTTGAAACAGGGCGCTCGTCATCGCGCTTAAATTTTTCCCACTAATGCGAATAACTCCGACGCCCGCCTTGCCGGGCGCGGTTGCAACAGCAATGATGGGCAATTTTCTTGTCATCATTGCTGTTTATTTATTACAAGCGAGTTATGCTGCGCTCAAACTACTTAGCGGGCTTTTTTCCAAAAATCCGATTAATCTGCCATTGTTGAGTAATCGACAGGATATTGTTGGTGACCCAATACAACACCAAACCGGCAGGAAAAAAGAAGAACATGATTGAAAAGACGATCGGCATGTACATCATCACCTTCGCCTGAATTGGGTCTGGAGGCGTTGGGTTCAACTTCGTTTGCACAAACATCGAGACAGCCATGACGACTGGCAGAATGTAGTACGGATCAGGCACTGAGAGGTCGTGAATCCACAAAACCCATGGTGCACCGCGCATCTCAACTGATGACAGCAGCACCCAATACAAAGAAATAAACACGGGGATCTGAATCACAACTGGTAAACATCCACCCACCGGGTTAATCTTTTCCTTGCGATACATCTCCATCATGGCTTGATTGAGTTTTTGTGGTTCGCCCTTGTACTGCTCCTTCATAGCCGCCAAGCGTGGCTGAACTTCCTTCATGCGAGCCATAGACTTGTAACTTGCAGCAGACAAGGGGAAGAAAACCAGTTTGATCAAAATGGTTAATAAAATAATAGACCAGCCCCAGTTACCAGCAATATTGTGAATGTGCTCCAGCAACCAAAAAATAGGTTTGGCCAGAATAGTTAGATAGCCATAGTCTTTAAGCAGCTCCAGTCCAGGTGCTATGGTTTCCAACATGCGCTCTTCTTGTGGACCAACAAATAACTGCGCATTAGCGATTAATGTGGTTCCAGCTGGAATTGCGCCTAATTGTGTCTGCATTCCGACTCGGTACAAATCACTATCGATTTTTCCTGAGTAAATATCTCGCGGCAATTTGTCATCTGGAATCCATGCACTAGCGAAGTAGTGTTGAACCATAGCAACCCAGCCAGGCTGTCCGGCCGATATCTGTGCGGGTGCAGTAAATTTATTTTTCTCTATATCTGTAAATGGGACCTTTTTAAACTTATCCCCATCGGTATAAATTGCTGGCCCAGTAAAAGTGCTTGCAGAAAAAGCACCTCCAAAAGGTCCAATTTTTTGCTCCTGGGAGCCGTCTCGCACAATCTCTGTATACAAACTCAGTGGAGCTCCATTTGCTGCCACCTGTGTAACCCGATGCCCAACATAAACATCGTAACTTTGAGGATTCAGGAGAAATGTTTTTTCTAGTTTCACACCGTTACGCTCGGCGGAAAGAACCAAAAACGGTCTACCAGACTCGTCTTTACCTGAGCGGTCAAGCTTAAATGTGCTGGTGTGGTTGGGCAAATCTGCATTACCAACAGCCACCAAACCTGAGCGAGCTACATAGGTGTGGGTGGGTGTATGTTGGAAAATTTCTACTGGTTTTTGATCTGCGGTTAGTTCTTTTAATAATTTCGCACCAACGACGTTTGCGCCCGCAGAGCTTATCTCCAATGAAAGAAGGTCGTTAGACAAAACAAATTTTTCAGCATTCTCGCCTGTTATTGCTTTGGAGTTAGGCGCCTGGGTAATGGGTGTGCCTGCTATTGCCGCCGGGGTATCAACCTTGGGTGGTGTCGCCTTATCGTTTGATGAAGCAACAACAGCTGGAGTTCCACCAAACAAGGATGGTTTGCCCTCATGAACCTGCCAATTGTTGTAGAGCATAAGACCCGACATCGAGAATACTGCCCAAAGAATTGTTTTTTTAAAGTCCATTTATATTCACTTAAGTTGGTGTTTTGTATCTTTTACAGCAGGATCATAACCGCCGTGTGACAAAGGGTTGCAGCGCAAAATACGCCACACCGTAAGACCAAAGCTTTTAATAAATCCGTAGTGACCAAAGCAGTCACATGCATATTGCGAACAGCTCGGCACATACTTACAGTGCATACCTAAATAAGGACTTAAAGCTAGTTGATATATTTTTACCAACTTAATTGCCACATTATTTAAAGCTCGCACCTAAAGCAGCCCCGAAATTTGAGAGCGCAAAATTTCTTTTTCTTTATTTCTGAGTCTGCCTCGAGTTTCGCGACCAATTGGTTTTTTGAGCTTAACCACAATATCTTTGTTTAGCTTGCTGGCTTGAGCCGTCCAAACCAATTCGCGAATCATCCGCTTTAGGCGGTTTCGATCAACCGCTCTTTTGGCTAGCTTCTTTGCTACTGCAACCCCCAAGTCAGGTTTAACGCCCTCTTGAGTGGATGCAACATACATACCCCAATACAAACTTGTCTTGGGGCGTGTTTTTAGTAGTTCAGAAATCCTTGCGCTATTCAATGGCTAAATTACACAGCCAAACGCTTGCGGCCTTTTGCACGACGAGCATTTAAAACTGCGCGTCCACTTTTGGTTTTCATACGAATACGGAAACCGTGTGTACGCTTGCGACGAGTTACTGAGGGTTGGTAAGTTCTTTTCATGTTCGATCCCTGGAAAACCAAGTATTTTCCTTGTTGCAGAGCAAAAGGTCAATCGATCTTGATGAATATGTAGGTGTTTTTCTCTATTTTTTGTGAAATTTCTCTCAAATCATTAATTTAAATAGAGATTTTTCTATTATTCACAAGTTATCCACAGCTTTTCCACGTTTTTGTTGCTTGTGGATAACTTTGGAGCATCGCTACAATGGATCCTCCAAAAAT